>DATNJP010000148.1:0-2118 GCA_035603855.1 Luteibacter sp.
CAGTTCTTCGATCAGGCGAGCGAGTTCCCGTTCGTCCAGGTAATCGTAGGGACGGTTCTCGCAAAGATGCAGGTAAGGCGAGCCGTCGAGATCCGCCTCGGCGAGGTAACCGGTGCGCTGCTCCCAGTTGAAGCGAAGACAACGGCGCGCATCCACGCCGGCCAGCGGGCCGATCGGGGTCGACAGGCGCAGGAATCGCAGGCCTTCGGAATCTTCCAGTTCGGCCAGGTAGATGCCCTGGTGGCGTCCGTCGGGCAGCTCCAGGTCGAAGCTGATGACGTAGGGCTCATTCTGGCGGAGCTTGTGGACGCCGCCGACATGGGAGCGGATTGCCTCGAAGTGTCGCATGGCCGTGGGTAAGGTCCGTCACTGGGGAGGGTCGATGGTACGCTCCCTGCCGTTTCCAGACATGCACGAATCGACCATGACCGATGAACTCGACGACGACGAGGCCCGCGCGCTCCGCGCGACGCGGATCATCGAAGCGGTGGCCGCGATTCCCCGCGGCCGCGTCGCCAGCTACGGCGCCATTGCCGCGCGCGCCGGCTACCCGGGACGAGCTCGTCTGATCGGCCGGGTGCTCGGCGATGCACCCAACCGGCTCGACCTTCCCTGGCACCGTGTGCTCCGCGCCGACGGACGGATTGGCATTCCCGCGGGGACCCAGGGCTTTCGCGAACAGTGCCGACGGCTCAAGGCCGAAGGCGTCACGGTGAGGGATGGCCGCGTGCCCATGAGCGCCTTCGGCCTCGACCACGACCTGGACCGCGCCATCTGGGGCTGACGTGGCAGGCGCCTAGCGGTATGTGACCTCGACCACCTGCCAGGCGGCGGAACGGTCCCGTTGCAGCGCATAGGCCCATAGCGAGGCGTGAATCTGGCGCCGTGCCGACGCCATGTCGAGCGGGCGGACGACGGCGTCCACGCGGCGTCCGGGCGGACAATCGAGCGTGCCGTCCCGTAGGGGGCAACCCTGCTCGATGATGCTGCCGATGAAGACGATACGGCCGCCTTCGGCACGCACCCACGGGGCGCCTGCGATGAGGGCGCAGGCAAGACAGGAAACGGCGAGATATCGAATCTTCATAGGCCTTCTCCACCGAAGGACACGAACGGCCGACGGGCTGCGGATGCGGGGCCCGGCTCCATTACCTGCTCCCGCGCCGTGAAAGAACATCGCTTGCATCCCAAATCGGAGTAAGCCCACAGCCCGTTCAGCTGCCAGCGCATAACGGATGAAAGCGCCGGTTTGTTAGCATGGCGCCATGCAGTCCCCGGCCCACGATCTCCTTCATTCCGTTTTCGGTTACCCCGAGTTCCGCGGCCAGCAGCAGGCCATCGTCGAGGAGGTCGCCAACGGTGGCGATGCCCTCGTCCTGATGCCTACGGGCGGCGGCAAGTCGTTGTGTTTCCAGATTCCCGCGCTGATGCGTCATGGCACCGGCATCGTCGTCTCGCCGCTCATCGCCCTCATGCAAGACCAGGTCGACGCGCTGACCGAGGCCGGTGTCCGCGCCCGTTACCTCAACTCCAGCCTCGACTCGGCCACCCAGCGCGAGGTAGAGGAATTGCTCCTCGCTGGCGAGCTCGACATGCTCTATGTCGCGCCGGAGCGCCTGCTCACCGGCCGCTTCCTGGGCCTGCTCGATCGCATCCCGATCGCCTTGTTCGCCATCGACGAGGCGCATTGCGTCTCCCAGTGGGGTCACGATTTCCGTCCCGAATACCGCGAACTGGCGATCCTCCACGAGCGCTTCCCCGAAGTGCCGCGCATTGCGCTCACCGCCACGGCGGACGACCGCACCCGCGAGGAAATCGTTGAAAGGCTTGGCTTACATGCGGCCCGCCGCTTCGTCTCCAGCTTCGACCGGCCCAATATCCGTTACCGCGTCGCACCGCGACAGAACGCACGACGACAGTTGCTCGACTTTCTCGACGCGCATCGCGGCGAAGCAGGCATCGTGTATTGCCTGAGCCGCCGCAAGGTGGACGAGACCGCGGCGTGGCTGGTCGAGGCAGGCGTCGAAGCCTTGCCGTACCACGCCGGTCTCGACGGCGACACGCGCACCCGCCACCAGCAGCGGTTCCTTCGTGAGGACGCCGTCGTTATGGTGGCCA
>DATNJP010000149.1:0-5056 GCA_035603855.1 Luteibacter sp.
GGATGTTGCCGACCACTTCATGCGTATAGACCAGGTAATCCACGGCGATGAAGTTGAATCGCGCGCTGAACTCGCCCCAGAAGACCAGCTCGGCGGCGCCCAGGTAGAGCACGGCGAAGGCCAGCACGAAGCACAGGCCGATCATGCCGCGATGGCCCCAGCGCGACAGGTAAGCCCGGCGCGGTAGCAGCCAGAGCACCAGCAGCAAGGGCCAGGCGAAGTAGATATAGGTGACCAGGTCGTAGCCGAAGCCGACCAGGAACAGGTACAGCCACTGGCCCAGGTTGGGCGGAACCTCGTGGCGGGTCTTCACCAGGAGGATCAGGCGGACCAGGAAGGCCACGCCGACGAAGAGGACGCCGAACCAGAGGAGCGGCCGGAAGCGCTGGCGCAGGACGCCGGGGGCCGGGGTATCAGGACGCATGGAGCCTCACGAAACTAAGCCGGCTCCGGGGACGGGCGCGGTACGCTTCGCAGGGTAAGAAGAAGCCCTTACGTCGAGCTTTCCCCAACCTTAGCGCAAGCTTTCACGGGCCGATCCGTTGGCCGGCGGTTCACGCGACAAAACTCGCCCTGCCGTCCATACGCGCTCTGTGGCAACCTACACGACCTTACGACAGATCTTGGAGCCACGGCGCACGTGGAGCACGAAACGAGGGCGGAGCTCCCGACGACCGATCAGCCCCTGGCCAAGCGCGCGCTCTACGCGACCCTGTTGCGTCGTGCGGGCGGGCCGCTGCTGTCCGTGCTGCTGCTCTGCCTGGCCCTCTGGGCGCTCCATGCCATGGCCAGCGAGGTCACCTACCGGCAGATCGGTAGCTACGTGCATGCGCTGCCCAACAGCGACATCGCCCTGGCGGTGCTGCTGACGGCGGCCGGTTTCTTCGTCATGACCCTCTACGACTGGTTCGGCCTCGCCAGCATCGGGCGGCGCCTGCCGGCGAAACGGGTCGGCCTGATCTCCTTCATCAGCTACGCGTTCTCCAACGCGCTGGGCATGTCGCTGCTGGTCTCCGGCTCGATCCGCTACCGCTTTTACGTGCAGGCCGGGCTGAGCACCGGCGAGATCGCCCGCGTGGTGCTGTACACGACGCTGAGCTTCTGGCTCGGCCTCGCGGCGCTGACCGGGGCCACCCTGCTGCTGGTACCGATCCCGCCCGACATACCGCTGTCCGGCCTGCGCATTCCGCTGGCGATCCTGCTCACGATGGTGCCCCTGGCCTGGTTCGGGGCGGCCGTGGCGATCCGCCGCCCGATCCGCCTGTGGCGCTGGGCGATCAATACGCCCACCCCGGCGGTCGCCGCGCGGCAGATCCTGATCGGTGCGCTGGACTGGGGCCTCGCCGCCGGCGTGCTCTACGTGCTGATGCCCGAGGCGATTACAGGCGGCTTCGGCCACTTCCTGGCGATCTTCGTGGTCGCCCAGATGGCCGGCCTCATCAGCCACGTGCCGGGTGGCCTGGGCGTCTTCGAAGCGGTGATGCTGGGTGGCTTCGGTGCCACCGGCAACCACGGGCTGGAAGCGGAGATACTGGGCTCCCTCACCGCGTTCCGTGCCGTGTATTACCTGCTGCCGTTGTGCGTGGCGACGCTGATGGTGATCTGGCGCGAGGTTCGCGCGCTGCGCCATGCCGCATTGATCACCCCCTGGTTCAGCAGCCTGCTACCGCCGTTCTTCGCCGGCCTCACGCTGGTCTGCGGTGCCGTGCTGCTGTTTTCCGGCGCGACGCTCGCCATTCCGGGGCGCATGGAGATCCTGCGTGGCTTCGTGCCGCTGCCGCTGGTGGAGGTCTCGCACTTCCTGTCCAGCGTGGTGGGCATGCTGCTGCTGATCCTCGCGCGCGGCCTGCAACGCCGGCTCGACGCGGCGTACGTGCTGACCCTCGTGCTCCTGATCCTCGGCGCCATCCTGTCGCTGCTCAAGGGCATCGATTACGAGGAAGCCACGCTGCTGACGTTGCTGGCACTCGCGCTGGCGCCCGCTCACAGGCATTTCTATCGCCGCGCTTCGCTGTTCCGCGCCAGCTTCTCGCCGGGCTGGATGCTGGCGATCGCCGCCGTGCTCGCCTGCTCCACGTGGCTGGTCTTCTTCAGCTTCAAGCACGTGGAATACAGCAACAACCTCTGGTGGGAATTCAGCTTCCACCACGGCGGCGCGCCACGTGCACTGCGCGCGCTGGTGGGTGCGACGGCGGTGGTGATGCTGGTCGGTCTGGCCAACCTCATCCGTCCCGCGCGGCCACGCCGTGCGTACCCGGGCGAAGACGAAATGACCCGCGCGATGCCGCTGATAAAGGGCTTTGACTCCGCACAGGCACATCTCGCCCTCGTGGGCGACAAGATGCTGATGTTCGCTCCCGGCGATCGCGCCTTCATCATGTACGACATCGAGGGACGCAGTTGGGTCGCGATGGGCGATCCCGTGGGTACCGATGAAGCAGCCCGCCGCGAGCTGGTCTGGGCGTTCCGCGAAGGCTGCGAACGCGCGGGTGGCTGGCCACTGTTCTACCAGGTGCGCCCGGAAGACCTCGACCTCTACCTCGACGTGGGCATGAACCTGCTGAAGATCGGCGAGGAAGCACGTGTGCGCCTCGAGACCTTCAATCTCGACGGCAAGTCGAAGAAGACCTTGCGCGGTACGGTGAACAAGCTGTCCCGCGACGGCCTGCGCATGGAGATCGTGCCGGCCGACGCCGTGCCCGCGCTGCTGCCGAAGCTCAAGCTCATTTCCGATGCGTGGATGCGCGACAAGAAGGTTCGCGAGAAACGCTTCTCGCTAGGCCTTTTCGATGAGCGCTACCTGACACGCACCCCCATGGCTATCGTCTGGCAGGGCGACGAGCCCGTCGCTTTCGCCAATGTTTTCGTTACGGCGACGAAGGAAGAAGCCTCCGTCGACCTCATGCGCCACCTGCCCGAAGGCCCCTCCGGCATCATGGATTTCCTGTTCATCGAACTGATGGTCTGGGCGAAAGCCGAAGGCTATCGCTGGTTCAACCTCGGCATGGCCCCGTTGTCGGGCCTGCAGAACCGCCGTGCCGCACCGTTGTGGAGCCGCTTCGGCGCCATGGTGTTCGGTCGCGGCGAGCGCTTCTACAACTTCCGCGGACTGCATCGCTACAAGGACAAGTTCGATCCGGAATGGGAGCCGCGCTACATCGCGGTGCCCGGCGGTATCGCCCTGCCGTTGGCGCTGGCCAATGTCGCCAGCCTGATTTCGGGCGGCCTGGGTGGAGTGGTTCGCCGGTGAAGCCTTCCGCGAAGAAAACGTTCCGCCGCATCCTCCTTGCCATCGCCGCGCTGCTCGTTCTGGGGCTCCTTGCCTGGCATCCGTGGACGCGCGCGTCCATGAAGGTCTCGACCGTCGAGCTACCCGCGCTCACCGCGGCGCCCGCCGGACAGGAAGACCTGCTGGTCGTCATCTATTCCGGCGACGGCGGCTGGTGGGACCTCGACCAACGACTGGGCGCGGTGTTCACCCAGCGCGGCATCCCCGTCGCCGGCGTCAGCACGTTCAAGTACTTCTGGCGTTACCGCACGCCCGACGAATCCGCGCACGACCTCGATGGCCTGCTCGACCAGTACACGCGGCAATGGAACAAGCGGCGCGTACTCCTGATCGGCTATTCGTTCGGTGCCGACGTGCTGCCGACGATCGTCGGCAAGCTGCGCCCGGACAATCGCGACAAGCTCACCCAGCTGGTGCTCCTGTCGGCCAGCCGTGACGTGAACTTCGAGATCGAACTCGAGGGCTACATGCAGCAGGGCTGGTGGACCACGCACACCCACAATTTCCTGCAGTGGCTGAACCCGGTGGTGCATACCGACGCGATGCCCCCGATCGCGGCACTGGGCGGCCGCCCGCCCATGGCCTGTTACTACGGCGCGGAAGACGCCGAGGACAGCGGGTGCACGGACCCGAAGCTGCCGTCGTTCGTCACGGTCTACAAGAAACCGGGCTCGCATCATTTCGACGAGAACTACGAGGCTCTTGCCACCGAACTGATCCAGCGCATGCCGCAGCCCGCGCCGTCGACGTCGCCTTAACGATTTTTCGGGCTCGTGTCGCGTGAAGGTTTGTCACGAAACCTTCACCGTGACGCCACTGGAAATTTCTCCTTTTCCGCTCACGCTGTGTATTCGGGCGGGAAGCAGGCAGGAGACGATCGATGCAACGAGAACCCGGAAAACGCGACTACGGATCTTCCGACTGTGCGGCGCTGCGGAGCCTCGCCAGCCGTGGCATGAGCGTTCCGCAACCGGCGAAGCCGCCGCGTCCTGTCCAGAGCACGCGCCAGCGTCCCGAGCCGAACCGCGAGCCACGCCGCGATACCCACGCCCCGGCCTGAATGCACGGTTTGCCCTATCGCTAGGGTAAATCGGCACTAATTTTAAGAATCCTCCTATATCCGTCGTCGGTCGACCTACGCAAGATTAGGTCTGTGCCCCGCCCGGTCGTTGGGCGAGGCGAACGAATCGCCGATGACCGATCCGACGGCAGGATGCCGTCCGTCCCTAGCGCCAGGATCGATCCCCCCTTCATCGGCGGTAACGCCGCGCCGGTCTTGCCGGGCCGCGTTCCGGTGGCCACGGCCACCAGACCAAGGGACGGTCGCCATGGCCCTCCGCGTGAGCGTGAGGGCCATGTTTTTGTGTGGCCCCTTTCCAAGGGTTGGGTCTGCACCTAGCCTTAGCGGATGGGCTGTCTTCCCATTCCCGTGATCGCGTTGATTGGCTTTGGCATCGGCTATGCGGTGGGCGGGCGTGTGGCTTCCGTTTGGGGTGGGGGCATCGGGTTGGTGGTGGGCGTGGTGCTTGCTGCTTTGTTGCTTCGGGCGTTGCGGAAGGCTAATCGGTAGTTGTTTGGGCTTTTCGGGCTCGCCTTCGGGTGGGCTCGCCTTCGGCATCGCGGTTTGCTCGTCGTGCGACGTCGCAAGAGCCGGCGGGTACCACCCTCGGGGCCACGCCTGCGGCGACCCGCTAAGGAAGGGCCGCGAAGAGCGGCCGTTTATCTATTGCCCTTCGGGCCGGGTCGGGCTGCGAGTGGAGGTTTCCG
>DATNJP010000150.1:0-16202 GCA_035603855.1 Luteibacter sp.
GGTGCCGCGTGTTGGGTCGCCATGGAATCCTGTAACTGGTCCCGGAAACCGATCGCGCCACCCGATTGGTAATACCCGCTGCGCGCCCACAGGCGGCTGGCGATCGTCTGGTACAACAGCCAGCCGTTGACGAAGGTGTCCATCGACGGTTCGGGTGTCGTGACCTGCACCGTGCCCAGCAAATCACGCCAGTACGAGCGCACGTCGTCGGACGCCTTCGCGGCGGATCCTTCCAAACGGAAGCGCTGCACCAGTGCCCTGGCCTCGGCCAGGTTCGCGCCCATGCCCAGGCGGAACACGATGGTGCGCGATTCGCCGGGAGCCAGCAGCACGGCGACACGCATCACGCCGCACGGATCGAGCCCCGCGCCGACGCGATTGCTCCACGCATGCCGGCGCATCCCCAGCGGTGAGCCAGCCCTTCCGTTGCGACCCAGGAATTCGCTGCGATCGCCACCCACTTCGCGCTCGGGATCGCCGGCGTCGAGGAAGGCCACCCTGCCAGGGAAGTCACTGTTGTACGCATTGCGTGCGAACAGTGCACCGGTCATTGGATCGACCTCGGTCACCACATGCATGGCACTCTTTTCGCGGACGTCGCCGAGGAGCCATTCCACATAGGCGGTAACGGAAATGTGGCGGCTCGTATCATCCTCGTTGGTGAGCGTCAGGACCAGGAACTTCACCGGCGCATTCCGCGCCACGAAGGTTTCCAGATGCGAGTGCAAGCCGCCCTCCTCGTGTTCGAACGTCGTGTAACCGAAGCCATGGCGCGTGGTGTACGTGCCCTTTCCGCGCATCGGCAAGGGTGTCGGGCACCAGGTCTGGCCGGTAGCCTCGTCGCGCAGGTAGATGGCTTCGCCGCAGGCATCCTCCACGGGATCGTTCTGCCAGGGGGTCAGCCGGCAGGCGTGCGCGTTCTCGGCCCAGGTGTACGCGCTGCCGCTTTCGGAGACCACGCTGCCGAACGACGGATTGGCGAGGACGTTGCACCATGGTGCCGGTGTCTGCATGCCCTCTTCGAGCACGATCACGTACTCGCTTCCGTCGTCCGAATAGACGCCCACAGGCGCACCGCTGTCGATCGGGACGTGCTCCACGGTACGCGGCCACGCGGCCGGCTCCGCGGCGGCGGGACGCGAGACGAGGCGATGGCGCTCCATCTGCTCCTGCAACGATCCGAGGCTGTCCACCACCACGATGCTGGCACTGGCTTCCATCACCAGACGGTCTTCGTACGAGAGCGGCTGTGCCGCGCGGATGAAGACACCACCGGGCCGGTCCAGCAGGTTCGTCTCGGCGCTCGAGGCCAACAAGCCGGTAAGGGCATCGTGCAAGGCCTGCCGGTATCCCGTGCTGTCCTCGTTCCAGATCACCAGGTCGACGGCGAGTCCACGCAGGCGCCAGTACGCCGCTGCACGGACGAGGTCGCGGGCGATCTCGAGCCGCGCGAGGTCACCAATGCGCAGCAGCACGATGGGCAGGTCGCCCGACACCGCCTGCCCCCAGAGCCCGGATTGCCCCCGCGTATTGGCGGCGATCTGCGCCGGCTCCGACCGCAACGCGAGGTTGGGATAGAGGATGGAGGTCGCCATGTGCTCGAACAGCTGCGCATCGGCGAGCGTCGCATTGGCCTGGCGCAGCCACACCTGGCTATGCGTCCACGCCAGGTCGAACACGCGATCGGAAAGGTGCCTGTCGCGATACTTGTCGATGAGGCGCATGCAGCCCTCGCGGGCGTCGGCGACGCCGGTCACGAAGTCGAGCGTCGCTGTCTGGTCCGGTTCGAGCGTGATGCGTACACGAATGGCGACGATCGGATCGAGCACCGCGCCTTCGCTGCCCGACAGGACATCGTTGCCCGCTGCCAGCGCCACGGGTTGCGCCGTGGTGCGGCCGCGACCGATGAAGCGTGCGCGGTCGGTCTCGTACGAAATGGCATCCACGTCGGCGTCGTGCACGGCCACCAGATGGCACAGCCATGGCGAACGCTCGTCGGACGAGCGCGGACGGCGCGTGCACAGCAGCGCCTGCATGGCCGGCACGATCTCGCTGGTGACGAACAGCTTGCTGAAAGCGGGATGCGCCGTGTCACCGCTGGGATCGGCCAGGACCACTTCCGCGTAGCTCGTCAGTTCGACGGTACGGCGCGTGCGTCCGCGATTGGTGATCTTCGTGCGGCGCAGTTCGATGTCGTCTTCCGGCGATACGACGATCTCGGTGTGGGTTTCGAAGCCCCGTTGGCGGACGCGGAACTCGGCGCGGGACTCGCTGAAGATCGCCTCGAAACGCTCCGTCTCGCGTGCGACGGGCTGGTACGCCGTGCTCCATACGTCACCCGACGCCGGGTCCCGGATGTAGCAGAACATGCCGTGCTGGTCGCGCGTGATGTCTTCGCGCCATCGCGTCACGGCCATGCCTTCGCGGCGACTGTAACCACCACCGGCGCTGCTCACCATGACGTGGTAACGCCCGTTGGAAAGCAGTTGCACCGCGGGGCGCGGACGATTCGGATCGGTGAAGAGCCGCAACCGCGTCTCCGGCATCGTGGCGGCGGACGCGGCATCGCCCAGGCTGGCGGTGTGCAGGTACTCGCTGGCCGACCGTGGCAGGCGCTCCTGCAGCAGCAGGCTCGTCGCCATCATGGCGGGGTCCGACTCGAAGCGCTTCCGCATGGGCTGGCCCAGCAGCGTGTGGCCGATCGCCAGCAGCGACATACCCTGGTGATGGGCCATGTAGGACTGGATGATGGCGACGTCCTGGCCCGGAGGCAGGCGCGACGGCGTGTAGTCGACGGCTTCGTAGAGACCGAAGCGTCCCGCCAGTCCGGCGATGTCGAGGCGATGCAGGTTCTCGGTGGCCGCGGCGGGCGACACCATCAGGGCGAGCACCGTCGCGTAGGGTGCCACCACGAGATCGTCGCCCAGGCCGCGTTTCAGTCCCAATCCCGGCACGCCGAACGCGCGGTACTGGTAATTCATCTGCGCATCGACCGCGTTGTAGCCCGACTCGGACACGCCCCACGGCAGTCCACGCTGTCGACCGTATTCGATCTGCCGCGCCACCGCGGCGCGACAGGTCTGGTCGAGCAGGCTGCCCTCGTAGTTCGGCATGACCAGCATGGGCATCAGGTACTCGAACATGGACCCGGTCCATGACAGGAGCACTGGCGTACCGCCCGAGGTTGTCAGCAACCGGCCGAGCGAGAACCAGCTCTCCTGGGGAATCTGCCCCTGCGCGATGGCCACGTACGTGGTCAGGCGCGCCTCGGACGCAAGCAGGTCATAGAACGAGGCATCCAGGGAGCCGCGCTCGTTGTCGTAACCGATGGATAGGAGGTGCCTGCTTTCGTCGTAGAGGAACGCGTGGTCCATGCGGGTCAACTCCGCGGCCAGCGCTGCTGCCTCGGTCAGTTGACGAAGCCGCTCGCGTGCCGCTGCCGCTCTTTCACCATTCGTCTCGTCGCTCGCCATAGCGGCGAGCGAAGGAATGCCTTCCTCGTCGGTTCCGTGCCAGAGCGCCGCTTCGTCGAAGAGATCCTTGCATTGGACCGTGAGCCGCTCGATCCAGAAGACGACCTCCCCGTCCGTATCGGGCACGATCGCGCTTGCCATCCCGGTGGCCCGCTCGTGCTGCGACCTCGCGAAGGCGTGCACTTCGCCCATCGTATGCGGCGGTTGTGCGATGGCTTCGAGCAGTTCGTCGGACCATGCCTTGACATCGCTTCGCATCGACCCGCCCAACTGGCCCTCGAGCACACCCAGCGTGTCGCGCAATCCGTCGATCGAGGTCACCCGGAATACCGCGTCGCCAGCGAGGTGGAGCACGCCGTGCTGAAGCGTCAGGAGGTGCCCGGCGAGATTGCCGCTATCCACGCTGGATACGTAAAGCGGGCGCAAGGGAACGAGCGCCGTGGTGTCGTACCAGTTGTAGAAGTGCCCGCGATAACGGTCGAGCGAGCGCATGGTCGCCAGCGTGGCGGCCGTCCGCTCGATCAGCCGCCCCGTTCCCAGGTATCCGAAGTCATATCCTGCCAGGGTGGCCAGGAGACCGAGGCCCATGTTGGTAGGCGACGTACGGCGCGCCACGGTGGGTTGCGGCACCATCTGCACGTTGTCCGGCGGGAGCCAATGGTCGTCGGGGCCCACATGCACCTCGAAGAACGACCACGTGCGCCGTGCAAGTTGCCGCAGGAAAGCACGTTCCGCTTCGCGGGGCTCGAACACTTCGCCGGACTCGCCGCGACTCACCCACCATGCAAGCAGGGGTGAAACGAACCAGAGCGAGAGCAATGGCGCAGCCACGCCCAGCGCGGCGGGACGCGCGATCACAAGGGCGACCGCCGTGGCAACGGCGATCACGGGACCGGCGCTCAGGGCGCGCCATGGAACATGATGGTCGCCGCGTCCCTGTCGCTCGACGTCGCTCGAGGGACGCCACTGCAGCAGATGCTTGCGAGTCACCATCATCCGCCAGAGCGAACGGACGATGGCGTCCACGCTCATTCTCGCGTCGTGTGGCATCCAGGCGAACGACAACGCGAGCCGCGCGGCATGCTGGCCGGCGGCGTACAAGGAAATCCGGGCATGTTCCCGCCAGGCGATATCGCGAGGCTTGCGCGCGGCATCCATCAGCGCGTTCAAGACCACCGGAACCACCGTCATCGAGAGCACGGCAAGCGTCCACGTGAGCACCGGCAAGACTGACAACCACCCTGCGATCAACAGGCCCAGCGCAGCCGGCGGCAGGAGGCTGCGGCGCAGGTTGTCGAAGATCTTCCAGCGTGACAGCCCGCTCAGGTCGTTGCGCCGCCAGCCATGCGCCGTGGGCGCCGAGGGAAGCAGCCAGGGCAGCAGCTGCCAGTCGCCACGCATCCAGCGATGGCGACGGAGGCTGTCGTCGGCGTAGCGTTCCGGTATCTCTTCGAACACAAGAACGTCGCTGAGCAGCGCGGATCGCGCGAAGCAACCTTCGATCAGATCGTGGCTGAGCACGCGTTCGGGCTTCAGTCGGCCTGCCAGCGCGCGCTCGAAGGCGTCCACGTCGTAGATGCCCTTGCCGATGAAGGACCCTTCGTGGAAGAGGTCCTGGTATACATCGGACACGGCGCGCGTATACGGGTCGATACCGGCATCCGCACCGTAAAGCCTCGCATACGACGAACGTGCCTGCGCTGGCAACGCGATGCCCACGCGCGGCTGCATGATGCCGTAACCCGACACCACCACGCCCTTCGCCTCGTCGAATACCGGGCGGTTCAGGGGGTGATCCATGGCACCGACCAACAGGTGCGCCGTGTCGCGCGGCAGATGCGTGTCGGTGTCCAGCGTGATGACGTAGCGCACCGGCGGTAGATTGGCCAAGCGGCCGACGACCAGTACGAAATCGTCGACGCCGTGCCCACGAAGTGCGGCGTTCAGTGCTCCAAGCTTGCCTCGTTTGCGGTCCGCGCCAATCCAGCGTCCTTCGGTCTGGCTCCATTCCCTTGGCCGGTGGAACAGGTAGAACCTGTCCACCACCGCCGAGGGATACCGGGCATTGAGCGCGTCGATGCTGAGGCGCGCATGCTCGAGGATCGCGGCGTCGCCCGGCAGCGTGGCCTCGTCGGCGTCCGTGAAGTCCGTCAGCAGTCCGAAGTGGAGCATGTCGTCGCGGTTGGCGAGGAACCGCACCTCGAGCGCCTCGACCACGTCGTCGACGTCTTCCGTGCTACCGAGCATGGTCGGCACCACCACGAGGCTGCGAGCCGTCGCGGGCATGCCGTCCGCATAGTCCATGCGGGGCAAGCGATCGGGGGTGGCGGCAAGCGCCGCGACGAGATTCAGCAGGCTGAGGGCGAGCTGGCTCGCCACGACCAACGAAGCCACCGTCAGCAACACCTCGGCCCATAGCGGAATCACGGCAAGGGACGACGTGGCGAGCAGGCTAAGGGTGAGCGCGACCGTGACGACCGTGAATATGGACAGCGAGAACGCGAAGGGTGCCCGGTCGAAGGCCGCACGGAATTGCGCGCCTGGGCGCCGCCGTACGCCGAGGCTCCGCTCCAGCGCCGGCAGTCCGGCACCCACCAGGTGATATCCCACATGACGCGAAAGGTCGCCGGGAAGAACCGGTCCCTCGCGACGGCATGCTTGGAGGACGGTCTTTGCCGTCGTCACTTCATCACCCGAACCACGCCGTGCCAACCGCTCCACCGCGTGGCGATAGCGGTCACGGCTAGCGAAGTCCATGGCGGCGTAGACGCCTGCCGGATCCTCGCGCAGGGCCGCTTCGACCAGGCTCGCGTGCTCCACGAAGTCGCGCCAGTCGATCGTCGCCAGCGCACGCAGGCTTCCGATCGTGTTGCCGACCGACACCTGCTGGGCAGCCTGCTGCTGCGATTCGATCTGCACGAGGTAGTCGATGCTGCGCCCCGATTCCGCGAGACGCTGTTCCACCCAACCCAGCGGCATCGCCAGGGCAGGCCCTTGGCCTTGCAGCCGGCGTACCAGCTCGGCGACGAACGGGGCGCTCATCACCGGTGACGAGCGCGCCATGTCGGCCACGACAAGGACAACGTTCTTCGGATCCTCTGCCGCCATCCGCGTCATGGCGTCGGCCCAGCGCGTGGCACGACGGCGGCGGTTCCTGTCCAGGGTCACCCGTACGGCGATGCGCCTCAGGTTCTCGATCAATGCCAGACGCAGCATGATCGGCACGGCCCACAACTCGCCGAGATTGAGCGGTACGGCGGACTGGTAGGCATCGAGGAATCGTGCGAGGCCGAGCGCGTCGATGCGGCCATCCCCGTGCGAGATCACTTCAAGGGCGATGTCGTAGACGCGCGGAAGGCCTTTCGAGGGCCCATCTTCCAGCTGCGCGAGTTCACGGCTGTAGCCTTTCGGAAAGTCCTTGTTCGCGATGCGAATGTGTTCTTCGATCAGGTACAGGTTGTCGAGAAGCCACTCACCCGCGGGGGTGGTGCCCTCGCCCCTCCGTCCGGCCGCCACCAGCGTGCGGCAGGCTTCGAGAATCACACGCTCGTTGTCGGCCAGCCGGGGCAAGAGCCACTCGGGCGTGCGCGATGTCGCCAACGCGTGCCGCCGTGCAAGCACGAGGCCGTGGGCTTCCAGTTGTTCGGTATTGAAGAGTTCGGCACGTAGCGCGGGCTCGCGCTCGGCACGGGCCGCTTCCCGGAATCGCCTTCGGCGAAACGGGTTCACGCAGGCAACCGTATCCAGGTCGTGGTGTTTCTATCCTGGACGAGCGGGATCCTTGAAGCGGGCATGATGGTGAACTCCTTAATCGCCATTCTTCGCATACCGGCCGTTATGGGGGCGTGACCGGCAGCGGGCGGCCAGGAAGACTGGTACTTTAGCCGCGTATGCCCCAGGCGCAGGGTTCGATCGTGAAACCTCACAGACTTGGCGATATCGCGGCGTTCGTCGCCGTCGCGAAGGCGGGAAGCCTCACGGCCGCAACGAATTCACTCGGACTCACCCGCTCTGCGGTCGGCAAGAGCATCGTGCGCCTCGAAACGCAACTCGGTTTGCGGCTGCTCAACCGAACCACCCGAAGGCTGAGCCTGACCGATGAAGGCGCAGCGGTCTTCGAGCGCTGGCGGCAGATCCTCGACGAACTGGAAGACGTGGACGCCGCCATGGCGCAGCGTCGCACCGAACCCACGGGCACGTTCAAGTTCCTGATGCCTCCCTCGTTCGGTCGCCGGCACATCCTCCCTGTACTGAATGCCTATCTCGACGCATGGCCTGCGCTCCGGGCCGAGCTATGGTTCGCGGACCGCTTCGTCGACCTCATCGAGCATGGCTTCGATCTGGCGGTTCGAATCGGTGAACCGAGGGAAGACTCCCTCATGCTCACGCGCACGGTCGCACATCAGCAGTACGTCGTGAGTGCCTCGCCCGAGTACCTGGCGCGACGAGGCGTTCCGCGGACGCCTCAAGACCTCGCCGGACATGACACGATCATGTACCTGATTGCGGAACAGCCGCGTCCATGGCGCTTGCAGACCGACGGAACGCCCTACCTGTACGACGCCCCGGGGCGCCTGGACATCGACAGCTACGAAGTCATGCGCGAATCGGCCGTCGCAGGGTTCGGCCTGACTTACCTGCCGAACTACATCGTCGGCGACGAACTTCGCGCAGGAACGCTGGTGGAAGTGCTGCGCGCGCATCGCCCACCACCGGATCCCATTCGACTCGTCTATCCAAGCCGACGGCACCTCGCGCCTCGCACGCGCGGATTCATCGACCTGCTTGCGCAACGCTGGGAATCCGGTGCTCCATGGGAGCATGACATTGGGGATCGGTAGTCCCGGATGAAGGTCGCCTGGGGTGGTTTATCCATGGCTGTGAGCGGAAGACACTGCGGCAACGCAACTTCCGTGGTGACTAGCCATGAAACCCTCAACCCAGAGTCCTTTCCCCACCCTGCTTCGCGCTTGCGCGGTTATCACCGCCGTCGCCCTGGCTGGCTGCCAGACAACCGTCGACGCCCAATGGGCGACCCGAGACGACACGGTATATCGCTGGCAGCACGCACTACCGACGCTACCCGTGGACGTTCGCGGCCACCTGCCTGGCACGACGAACGAAGACGTGGTTCGCGCGATACCTCACGCCGTTTCGCCTGAAACCCATGAAGGTGCCCGGCTTATTGTCGAAATAGGCGATGACGCCGCGCCACGGGACGGAAGCTATTGTTCGACGCAAGGCCCGGCGGACACCAAGGTCGACATCCGCGCACCCTTGATGCTTACCTTGACCCTTTGTGACGGCTCGCGCCTCGTCGCCTCATCAAGCGCTCCGCTTCAGGCGTCGAAGAACGATACCTCCAACCTTCCGCGCCAGATCGATCGGCTGAAGAACCTCATGCTCATCGGCATCGACGAAAGTCCGGCGCAGTTCAGCGGCATCCAGGGTTGATCCGTCGATGGTCTATTTCGAGGTCGTCACGCGCGGCCGTCCATCGACGATCTCGAACTGAAATGCATAGTCGAGACTGAAGGCCGCGTTTTTCCGCACCTGCGAAATGTTGCCGCGCCCGTCGTCTGATTCCTGCACGATGGTCATGGGCGAATAGGTCCACCTCATCACCGCGGCCTTGCAAGCGGCGAAGAGCGCCTGGTGATCGGGGTCGGAGGATGCATCGAGATCCCTGACGTCGCTTACATGTCCTGCGTCATCCACGATCGCCTTTACCCGGATCGTGGTGGGTGGCAGTGCCTTCCCTACCAATGATTCGGGATACGCCGGCGCTTCATTCGTGATGGGCTGCGCCCCGAACGCGTGCTCGGTTTGAGTCAGCTTGTATGCCTGGTCCGGACGTGTCGCGAGCTTCGAATAAGTGACCGCGCCCTCCCGGTGCGGCGCGTTGTCAGGCTTCGCCGAAGGCGGAACGGTGCCGCAGCCGGTCGCCGTGACAATCCCCGTGAGCACGAAGGCGCGCAAAAATCGCAGCGAGACAGCATTAATCAAGTGAAGCCCCTGGGCAGCCAGCAAATTCGACGTAAAGAATAATGCCATGGCGGTCATCGAAAACACCGCCCCGGCGTCTCACGCTCGAATGAATTATCCAAAGAATCACACCGGCGGCCCGCGCCGTTGTGCCAAAACGCCCCAAGAGTGCGTTTCGGGCATACCAGTCTTTCGCCAAGGTTTCCGTTCGGCGAAAGTCATCCTTGAGATTCAATGGGTTTAGCTGCCGTTGCCCGCGACGGCGTGCGTCATATCGACAAGACCAGTTCGTTCGTTGGCGCGGAGGATGCGGACCCGGAACTTATGCGTCGCGCATGAGCCCTCGCATTTTCTTTCCCTTGAGTTCGCCATGCCCCAGAACGACGCCGCCGCTACGCAACCCCAACTCAATCGCTCACTCTCACTCACCGACTTGATCATCCACGGACTGGTGTTCATTGGCCCCATCGCACCCTTCGCGTTCTACGGGTACGTCAGTGCCACTTCCAAGGGAATGGTCGCGCTTGCGTACATCGTCGGTGCGATCGCCATGTTCTTTACCGCCTACAGCTATAAGCTGCTTTCGGCGGACTATCCACTCGCCGGTTCCGTCTTCATCTACGCACGACGGGCCATTGGTGAGAAGACGGGTTTCGTGGCTGGCTGGATGCTGGTGCTCGATTACATCCTGGTGCCTGCCGCCGTGTATCTCGCCGCCGCGAATGCGCTCCATGAGATCGTGGTATCTCTCCCGCGCTGGGCCCTGGTCATGGGCTTTGTTGTCATCGGAACGATCGTCAACTACGTGGGCGTGCAGGTCACGGCCGTGGTCAACAAGCTGATCGTGGCGGCGGAACTCGTCCTCCTCGTGCTGTTCGTGGCATTCGGGTTGTACGCGCTGTATCACGGCGGCGGCGCGGGGCACCTCACGTTGGCGCCCTTGTACCAGCCGCACGTTTTCAGCGTCGGATTGGTCTTCGCGTCCGTTTCGCTATCGGCCGTGTCGTTCCTCGGATTCGATGCGATCTCCATGCTCGCCGAGGAAACCAAGGGCGACAGCAAGCAGCTCATCGGCCGGGCCACCCTCGCCTCCCTGTTCCTGGCGGCCATCCTGTTCGTCGTGCAGACGTGGATCGCGGCCGATCTCGCGAACGGAATGACGTTCGCCTCGCCGGACACGGCGTTCTATGAGATCGCGGCGGTAGCGGGCGGCAAGACCTTCAGCATCGTCACCGCCTTCGTCAGTGCCGTGGTGTTCGGACTCTCGTCCGCCACCGTCGTACAAGGTTCCATTGCCCGGCTGCTCTACGCGATGGCCCGGGAAGGCCGCATGCCTTCGTTCATGGCAGCGGTACACCCCAGGTTCCGGACGCCTCACAGGGCCGTCCTGTTCGTGGCCGCCGCGTCCATCGTCATCGCCATGGCATTCCTGAACCATTTCGGCCTGATCGGCGTCCTGGTCAACTTTGGCGCACTGACGGGATTCCTCATCCTTCATGTGACGGTGGTATTCCATTTCATCGTCCGCAAACGTTCCCGTGCGTACATCCGACACCTCGTATGCCCGACAGTCGGCTTCGCCATCCTGGCGTATGTCCTCTACTACATGGATCCTTCGGCCTGGATGCTTGGTGTGAGCTGGTTGGTGCTCGGACTGATCGGCTACTGGGTCTTTGTCGCGCGATTCAAGACTTCTCGGTCGACCGCCCTCGATCCAGCCTGAACTTTCACTGGCGCTACCCCATTCGCCCTTCCATCGTCCTTGATCCGGAAATTCCACATGCTCCAGCCTGACGTCATTCGATCCCAGAACGAGTTCATTTCCTTCGGCAAGCTCCTGGTTACAGGACGGCCGGGCGCGGAGTTGCTCGACCAGGACGGTATCGCCACCTACTGGGGCAACAGCCCCGCCATGTTCTTCAACCTGCTGTATCTCCGGGACCAGGTATCCGATCCCGTCGAACTCAGCCGGAAGCTTCAGAACGCTTCGGGTTACATGCGCTCGAAAACCCAGCCGGGCCTGTTCCTCGTATGCGATGACTACATCAATGGAACGGCCAGGGCTCAATTCGACGCCGCCCTCGAGCAAGCCGGACTCACGACCTTGATGGAGACGTTCGGCATGGCGGGCGATCTATCGTCTTTCGGTGATTACGCCGCGCCCACGGATACCCGCTTTGAACGAGTCACGGGTGCGGAGGGCCTGCGTCAGTGCGCCGATATCAATAGTGACGCCTACAGCCTTCCGGTCGAATGGATGCGTGATGGCCTGGATAAGGCGACCCACTGGAACGAGCGTGCCTTCTGCTACGTCGCATACCAGAACGACAAGCCCGTATCGACGGCGTCGGTGGTCGAAGAAGACGGCTCTCTTTACGTCGCTCTTGTCGCGACACTCCCGGAGGCGCAGCGACGTGGGCTGGCCGAGGCCACCATGCGCGAAGCGCTGAAGGCGGCGCACGATGCGACGGGATGTCGCCAGACCTCCCTTCACGCGACGCAAGCCGGATACGCGGTCTATGAGCGCATGGGTTACCGGCCGGTCACGCGCATCGTCGGCTATGGCCCCGCGGATGCCGCCGACGCCCACTGACCACCAACGGGACATGCGACCCGTTGGCGTTTCCTGAGGCAACCGGCGTCCTTGCCGGTTGCCTTCACGCAGACTTACTCAGGGCCCGTGGGCGTCCCGCAGCAGACGTAGCGGATGATCTTTCCGACCGACCGCGGTTACCGCCCCTTGGGTTTGCGCTTCTCCATGTATTCCCTGAACGCCTCGATGCCAACATCGCGACGGAGCAGCTTCGAATCCGGGTCCAGCGTATACGCGGCGCCGTCCGGGAGCGTGACGTCACCGCGACCTTCGGCCATCGGCAAGGTCACGACATGGTCGCCGACACGAACGTCGACCGGCATCGGGAACGGGCCATTGCCAGGAACCGACCAGGCCAGGTGCAGCACCTGGCCATCACGCGTCACCTTCAGGTCCGGCAAGGCGGACTGGTAAAGGTAGACGTTGAAGAACCAGCGCATGTCCTTGCCGGTGACCTTGTTGACAGTGTCGATGAACTCGGTGGTAGTGCCGTATCGCGGAGAGAAGTTGCCCGGCACCGGATGATCGGTGCCGTACACCAGGAAGCGAAGCGAGCGGTAGAAGGCCTCGTCACCCATCAGACCGCGCAGGGTGTGCAGCATCAAGGCACCCTTGTCGTAGATATCCTGGCCCGGACCCAGCTTCTCGTCGTAGACGTCTTCCTCCCGCTTGGGCTTGCCGGAGACGATCGGATGGCGGTTGGCGATCCTGCTGCGCAGCTGCATGAGGCTGGCGAAATACGCCTGCTTTCCACCGAAGGACTCGGCATACAACGGCTGCATGTAGGTCGCGAAGGCCTCGTGCAACCACATGTCGTCCCAGTTGGCATTGGTCATCTGGTTGCCGAACCACTCGTGCGACAGCTCGTGCTGCAAGAGGTCGTCGTAGCCAAACGGCGTCTTCGCGTACTGGTTGCCGTATGCGTTGATGGTCTGGTGTTCCATGCCCTTGAAGGGTGTTTCGGCGACGCCCATTTTTTCCGCGCCGAAGGGATACGGGCCGACGGCGCTCTCGAGGAAGTCGAGCATGGCGGGGAATTCAGCGAAGAGAACCTTCGCCTGCTTTTCGTCGTCGACGTACCAGTAATGAAGCGGGATCACATTGCCAAAGCGGCTCTTGTAAGAACCCGAGAGCTCACGGTAAGGACCAATGTTCAGCGCGACGCCATAGGTGCTCACGTCATGGCTCTGCCAGTGATACGTGCGCATGCCGTTCGCCTCGTCCATGCCCTTGGCGACGCCGTTACCGACGGCCACCAGTGGTGCCGGCACCGTGATGTGCTCATCGACGAGTTTCGGACGTCCCATCGGGTGATCGATGCACGGCCAGAAGATGTCACAGCCCTCGCCTTCGACGGCCGTGGCGACCCAGGGCTTGCCGTCGGGCGTGGTGGCCCATACGAAACCACCATCCCACGGCGCATGGACGGCGGCATGCGGACTGCCGTGATACGTCACGCGAACGGTCGTGCGTGCTCCGGTTTCGAGGCGATGCGGCAGATCGATCTGCAGCCGGCCTTCCGGATTGCGGTAGGCACTCTGCGGCAACGGCTTGCCATCGACTTCGACGGCATCGATCGGAAGGTTCCGGTCGAGGTCGAGCACGATCCGCTGCAGCGGCGCAGTCAAAGCGAAGGTGAGCCTGGCATCACCTTCTATCCAATGCCGGACCGGATCGACGCGGATACCCAGGTCGGCGTGCTCGAACGTCACCGCCAACTGCTCGGGAGTGCGGGTCGCGCCGGAGTTGCGGGTGAGGTCAGTGAGCGGCGGTGGTGCCGGCGGAGCCGACGGAGTGCAGGCGACGGTGCTCAACGCCAGGCTGACGCCGAGCAGGACGGTGTTTCGCATACCAGGGAGACCTTGAAGGGAGCGGGAGCGCCCGCCGACCATACCCAGCCACCGGTGGCCGGTCATGGGTCGTTAGATGGGTAGATTTTCCGTACGACCATCATATCTTGCGATCCGCGTCTCAGTTTGAGCACGCGCTTCAATCGTTCATTACACGCCCGGCTCCCCTCAGGCAGAATCGCGGGTCCTTTTGTCACAAGCAGTTACGCATGGCCTCACAGGAATCGCAGCGCATCGTCATTGCGGGTGGCGGCATCGCCGGCCTGGCGACATGGCGCGCCCTGAAGCAGCAAGGCATCGACTCGTTGATCGTCGAACGCGGCCCGCAAGCCGCCGAGGGCGGCCTGGCCATCAACCTCCCCGGCAACGCCATCGCCGCGCTTGACCGGCTCGGTCTGGCTGGCGAGATCCAGCGCCTTGGCCATCCGGTCCGCAAGCGCGAGTACCGCACGCGTGACGACCGTCTCCTGGCCGCCATCGATGAGGACGCGTTCTGGGGCGACGCGATGCGTCCCCGCGCCGTTCGCCGCTCGGACCTCACGGCGATGCTGGCAACGGGCATGGACACGTCGGCCATCCGGCTTGGAAGTCCGATCACGGCCATCCGGCAGAGCGCCTCCGCTGTCCATGTGGGACTCGGCAACGGGGACGAGCTGGACGGCCGTCTGCTGGTGGGTGCCGACGGCGTGCGCTCCACGGTGCGCCAGGCGGTCATGAGCTCTTCGCAAGCCGTGCCTGCCCAGTTGGCCCCCGCCAGCTGGCGTTTCATGGCACCCAATCCCGGCGTCGATGGCTGGACATTGTGGACCGGCGAACGCGGCATGATGCTGCTCCTTCCCGTCGACGATACGACGGTTTACGGATGGATTTCTGTCACATCGCAGGCAGCTGTCCGGGCCAATGGCGGCGGCCTGGACCAGGTCTTCAAGGGATTCCCCGAGCGCGTGCGAAAAGCGCTCGGATGGGCACTGGAGCACCCGGAATCGATTTACTACTCGCTGATCGAGGAAGTGCGGCTGGCTAGCTGGTGCGCGGACCGCGTGATCCTCCTGGGTGACGCGGCACACGCCACGGCACCGGTCTGGGCGGAGGGCGCCGCACTCGCCATGGAGGACGCCCTGGTACTGGCCGAGATCGTCGCCGGGACAGACGATGTCGCGGAAATCGGGCGACGCTTCGGCGAGCGACGCCAGTCGCGCGTCGCGCACGTACAGGCAATGACAGACCGCCTTTCGAAGGCGGCACGCCTGCCCCATTGGCTCCGCACGTTGCTCATGCCATTCATCACGCCGCGCAGCTACAAGGCGACATACGAGCCCCTGAAGGTGCTGTAGCCCCGCTCCTTCACTGAACTTTCGGCATGCGGCACGGTCCCCTTCTTCGCGAGAAGGAGGGGGTCATGAGCATGGAATGGATAAGCGGCAGCAACCGTCGGCTATCGCCGCGCCGGATTGTGGCGATCACGGTGGCCCTTGGTTGTCATCTCGGCTTGTTCGTCGTGATGCTGCGACCCGCGACCTACCACCGAAATACGCCGTCGGTCGCCACCAGCGGCGCACGCGCGCTCGAAGTGCGCTTCGTCCCGCCCACGCGGAAAATCATTGCTCAAACGGTGCCAACGTTGCGCCAGCCAGTCGCTGCGCGTTCTGATGACCACCAGAAGCCGGCGAAGAGCCGGCTGGTACCACTGCCTGCCCGGGAGGCAACGCGCCTGCTTCCAACGCGAGACGAAACGGCCGCCACCGCCGCAGCTGCGCCAGCGCCCAACCCTGCCCCGCCGATCCCAGCGCCGCTCTCGTCCCAAGGCACAGGCAGCGAATCCCTCGCCAACGACGGCGGCTTCCAGGAGCGGCTACGCCATGCCCAACAAGGCAATGTCCATGGCATTCCTGGCTCGGACAGGCGCGTCGCGCCCGGCATCCAGTTGACCGATCCGAGGAACCAGGGAGTCGGCGCCGTCATGCACAAGACACAACGTCTCTTTGGCATCACGGACAGCCATTGCATGGATGTCGAGGTGTGGGAACACCTTACGGCGGAGGAACGGATCGCACGGCATATTTCGCCCGGCGAGCTCAAGGCGATAAACGAAAAGTACGAATGCAACAAGCCACTGGGCCTCAGCTTCTGATCGACTCGCCTGCAAATTCCGTCATCAAGGAGCTTCCACCCCGCCTCATTTCACGAGCTGGAAATCGCCAGGCTTCCAGCTTCCGTTAAAGGCCGCTTCCTCGGGTCCGTAGACGCGGAAGTACACAAACCAGCCCTTGCCGGGAACGGTCTTGATCCATTGCCCCTCGT
>DATNJP010000151.1:0-3631 GCA_035603855.1 Luteibacter sp.
CACGTCGTAGGCAATGCTCCCGAACCGTCGCGGAATGCTCTTTACGTCATCGCGCCCGACGGCATCCTGCCGAATACGGCCAGCGATCGGTCAGACGTCCACCGATGCCGCATGTTCGCGCGTGGCGGAGAAGCGCACGCCGGGCCAGCGTTCCTGCGCGAGCTGGAGGTTGACGCGCGTCGGTGCCAGGTAGACCAGCTCGCCCGCCGCGTCGATGGCGAGGTTGCCTGCGTTCTTCTCGCGGAATTCCTCGAGCTTCTTCGCGTCGTCGCAGTGGATCCAGCGCGCGGTGGCGACGCCGACCTGCTCGAAGGTGGCGTCGACGTTGTACTCGTCCTTCAGGCGGTATGCGACAACGTCGAACTGCAGTACGCCGACCGCGCCGAGGATCAGGTCGTTCGACATGATCGGGCGGAAGAACTGCGTGGCGCCTTCCTCGGAAAGCTGCGCCAGGCCTTTCTGCAGGGCCTTCATCTTCATCGGATCGCGCAGCCGCGCGCGACGGAACAGTTCCGGCGCGAAGTTGGGGATGCCGGTGAAGGAAAGCGGCTCGCCTTCGGTGAAGGTGTCGCCGATGGTGATGGTGCCATGGTTGTGCAGGCCGATCACGTCGCCTGGGAACGCGCGTTCGACGATCTCGCGGTCGGAGGCCATGAAGGTGAGCGCGTTGGCGATGCGAACTTCCTTGCCGGTGCGCGTCTGCTGCATCTTCATGCCGGCGGTGTAGGTGCCGGAGCAGACGCGCATGAAGGCGACGCGGTCGCGGTGCGCGGGGTCCATGTTCACCTGGATCTTGAACACGAAGCCGGTGAGCTTTTCTTCCTCGGGCTTCACTTCGCGGGTGAGCGTGTCGCGCGAGCGCGGCGACGGCGCGTGTTCCACGAAGAAATCGAGCAGGAGCTGCACGCCGAAGTTGTTCACCGCGGAGCCAAAGAAGACGGGCGTCTGCTTGCCGGCGAGGTAGGCGTCGATGTCGAACGGGTTGGACGCGCCGAGCACGAGTTCGAGTTCGTCGCGCAACTCGTCGAGCGCGGCCTGGCCGATGCGGGCGGCGAGGTCCGGGTGGTCGAGTCCCTTGAAGATCGTCGAATCCTGGCGGGTGAAGTTCTTGCCGGGTTCGAACACGTGCACTTCATCGAGCAGCACGTGGTACACGCCCTTCAGGCGCGAACCCATGCCGATGGGCCAGGTGAGCGGGGCGCAGGCGATGCCGAGCACCGACTCGACTTCGTCGAGCAATTCGATGGGCGGACGGCCTTCGCGGTCGAGCTTGTTGATGAAGGTCATGATCGGCGTGTCGCGCAGCCGGCAGACCTCCATCAGCTTGATGGTGCGTTCCTCGACGCCCTTGGCGCAGTCGATGACCATCAGCGCGGAATCGACCGCGGTGAGCACGCGGTAAGTGTCTTCGGAGAAGTCCGCGTGTCCCGGGGTGTCGAGCAGGTTGACGATGGCGTCGTTGTACGGGAACTGCATCACCGACGAGGTGACCGAGATGCCTCGCTCCTTTTCCAGGGCCATCCAGTCGGACGTGGCATGGCGCGCGGCCTTGCGGCTCTTCACCGAACCGGCCATCTGGATGGCGCCGCCGAACAGCAGCAGCTTTTCGGTCAGCGTGGTCTTGCCGGCGTCAGGATGGCTGACGATGGCGAAGCTGCGCCGACGGCGGGTTTCGGTAAGGTGTGCGGACATCGTTCTCGGGTCGCTGATTCAGGCTAACCCCCTATTCTATCAGGGGTTAGCCCCGTGCGGCCTACGGGAAGGCGCGGTCCAGCCAGTCCGGCACCGGAATGCCCTTGCCGCGCAGGAAGGCCGGGTTGAACAGCTTGGCCTGGTAGCGCATGCCACCGTCGCAGAGCACGGTGACGATGGTGTGGCCGGGGCCGAGTTCGCGCGCGAGGCGGATCGCGCCGGCGACGTTCACGCCACTGGAGCCGCCCACGCAGTAGCCCTCGCGCTGGAGCAGGTCGTGCAGGACCGGCACGGATTCGTCGTCGGGGATGGACCAGGCGAGGTCGACGGGCGCGTCGGCGAAGTTGGCGGTGATGCGGCTGCTGCCGATGCCCTCGCTGATGGAGGTGCCTTCCGCGACCAGTTCCCCGGTGTTGACGAAGGCGGCGAGTGCCGAGCCAGCCGGATCGGCGAGGGCGATGCGGATATCCGCCCGGCGGGCCTTCAGGGCCCTGCCCACGCCAGCCAGGGTGCCGCCGGTGCCCGCGGCACAGACGAATCCGTCGACCTTGCCTCCGGTCTGCTCCCATATCTCCGGGCCCGTATGGGCCTCGTGCCAGTCGCGGTTGGCCGTGTTGTCGAACTGGTTGGCGAACCAGGCGCTGCCGGGATCCCGGGCGTTCAGCTCCTCCGCCAGCGCCCGGGCGATGTGCACGTAGTGCTTCGGATCTTTGAAGGGCGCCGCGGGCACCAGCCGCACTTCCGCGCCGGTGACGCGCAGGGCGTCGATCTTTTCACGGCTCTGGGTATCCGGCATGACGATCAGGGTGCGGTAGCCCCGGCTGGCGCCGAGCAGCGCCAGGCCAATGCCGGTATTGCCAGCTGTGCCTTCCACCAGGGTGCCACCGGGGCGCACCAGGCCCCGCGCCTCGGCATCGTCAAGCAGGCCGAGGGCGGTGCGGTCCTTGACCGAGCCGCCGGGGTTCAGGAACTCCGCCTTGGCAAGGATCTCGCAGCCGGTGGCCTCCGAGGCATGGCGCAGGCGGAGAAGCGGGGTGCCGCCAATGGCGGCCGAGAAAGAGGCATGGGTGCTCATGGACGGATGGTAACCCGGCCATCCCCCAGCGAAAGCCCTGTAGAAGCCCTGTAGAAGCCCTGTAGAAGCCTGTGGGTCTCCTTGCAGAAGCCCTGCAGATGCCCGGCAGATGCCCTTGTCCTTGTGGGAGCCGCTTCAGCGGCGATTCCTCGCCTACGGAGCGAAGTCCCGCAAGCACCCATCGCCGCTGAAGCGGCTCCCACAAGGGCCTGGCAGGAGTTCCCACAAGGGCTTCTGCAGGGCTCCCGCAAAGGCTCCACAGGGGCTCCAGCAAAGGCCCGAGGCCCATCGAAAGAACTTATGTTTCACATGAAATGGAAGTATGGACATCTGGACGTCTAAACGTCTGTTGACACGTTTGGGTTACGGGGGTATCGTCGGCTTCACTCATCGAGACCGGCTGAGGGACAGGCCCTTTGAAGCCGGGGCAACCTGCGGATTTCCGCGACGGTGCCAACTCCTGCGGGGCGTGTTTCCACGCCAGCCGATAGATGGGATGTCCGTTTCGGGCGCGCCTTCGCGTACCCGCCGCGCCGACAGTCCGTACTCGGTATCCGCGGGACTCGATCCCGAACGAAGGAACCCGGACATGTCAGCAGAGCCCCTCATCGTGATCCCACTCCCCGAAGCGGCCGTCCCCGCCGCGCCGCGT
Source organism: Luteibacter sp. (assembly GCA_035603855.1). Lineage (GTDB taxonomy): Bacteria > Pseudomonadota > Gammaproteobacteria > Xanthomonadales > Rhodanobacteraceae > Luteibacter. Next base: position 3,420 of record DATNJP010000151.1, read on the forward strand.
TGCGCGGCCGATCTCACCGAGCAGCGCGGTACCCGCCGCGTGTCCTTCACGCCCAAGTACGGCAGCGATGCCGTCGCGGTGGACCTGCGCTACCTGTGGTGCGGCGCGCCCCATGCGCCGACGGTGATCGTGCAGGGTGGAATCTCGGCCGACCGAGACGTCTGCGCCGGCCGCGAGCGTGCGGCGGGCTGGTGGCAGGACCTCGTCGGGCA
>DATNJP010000152.1:0-5360 GCA_035603855.1 Luteibacter sp.
CTGGTCGGATCGGTCGACAGCTGCACGGTCTTCAGCGCATCGTGCGAACGACGCATGCCGCGGGTGGACGGGGTCTTGCGGCTCTTGGCAACTGCCATGACAAATCTCCAGCGAAATTACTTTATGAGTCCGCGGAGAGCCGCGAACGGGTTTTCAGATTTTTCCGCCGGGACGTCTTCGTCCTCGTCGGAACCAGTTACATCGTCGGCCAGCTCATAGTCCGGGTTGACCGGGACCAGGGGCAGCGCCAACAGCAGTTCATCTTCGATCGTCGCGACCAGGTCGAGCTTGCCGTCCTGTTCGATCAGAAGCGCCTCGTACCCCGGGGGCAACGCGGCCTCTTCGCTTTCCTCGACGATCAGTCCGAGACGGGCATCGATCTCCACCGGCAGCTGGAAGGGCTCCAGCGAGCGCTGACAGATCAGCGTGAGTGCTGCCTTCGCGCGTACTGCCACGTAGGCGATACCGAATTCGTCACGACCGAAATCCAGCTCATAGGTTACGTCACCATCGGGCGACGCGACCACCTCTCCGAGGCGCTTGAAGGCGGACACGGGGAGCTGACCCTGGAACGAACGCCGCGCACGAACTTCGCGCCAAGCGTCCACGGACGATGGCAAAGTCACGGACATAATCGCGAAATGGTAGGCATCAACATCTCTTAAGTCAACCGGTTAGATGGTCGACCGCCATGATCGGGCCGCTTTTGCGAAGCGCCGCGACTTTCGGGCAGACTCGCGTCCTTCGGAGCAGTTTGCCGCAGCACGCCCATCAGGGGGAAGAGGACGCGTGTTTTCCTTTGCGTATTATGCACTTGCCGTGGTGATCGTGCTCGCCGCGGGTCTCTGCGTGTGGACGGTTCGCCACCAGCGCTCACGACGCCGGCATGGGGCCCTGCAAGACCTGATGGACAACGCCGACCGTCTCGAGAGCGATCTCAAGGACTGCCGAGACCGCCTCCAGCGGGCCCACGCGGTCATGTCGGTCAGCCCCGACCTGCCCACCACCAGCGAGGTGGAAGCGCAGCAAGCCGTCGAGTCGGGTCTGCGCGCCCTCCTCCAGCAGCGTCTGTGGATCCGCGACCGGGCCCCGGAAGCCAGCCAGCGCGAACTGGACGATGCGGTGAACGCGCTGGTCAAGGCGCGACACCAACTGGAGCCGCGCCTGCGCGCCCTGGACGATGCCCAGACCGCGCTCGATACGGCCGTCCGCGAACATATCCACAAGGAATTCTGACCGTGTCGCCGCAAGCCAACGTCGTCCTCGCCTCCACGTCCTCGTACCGAGCCGCCCTGCTCCGCCGCCTGCTGGAGGATTTCGAACAGGCCTCCCCGGGCACCGACGAGGCCGCCCTCGAGGGCGAGGCACCGGCGGCACGCGCCGCCCGGCTGGCCGAAGCCAAGGCACGGGCCGTGGCGGCGAGCCGCCCTGGGGCGATCGTCATCGGTTCGGATCAGGTCGCCGACCTGGACGGCACGGTGCTGGACAAGCCGGGCACCGTGCATGCCGCGCACAAGCAGCTGGCCGCCAGTTCCGGTCGCGAGGTCGTCTTTCATACCGCCGTGTGCGTGATCGACCATCTCGGTGACGCGACGACGCACGTGGACGAGACACGGGTGCGCTTCCGGGAACTGAGCAGCGAGGACATCGCCCGCTACGTGGAGCGGGAGCGCCCGCTGGATTGCGCGGGGAGCTTCAAGTGCGAAGGCCTCGGCATTTCGTTGTTCGAGCGCATCGACAACGAGGATCCGACGGCCCTGGTCGGCTTGCCGTTGATTGCGACATCGCGATTGCTGCGTGCCGCTGGCGTCGTGCTTCCGTAACCGATCGCGCGATCGCGACGTCTACGGAGCCAGCGACGCCCGGTAAGCGGACGTCCAGACCATGCAATCGTCAGGATTCCCCGGCGCCCCGCGATCGCCGCGCGCTCTGCCCTCGTACAACGCGAAACGCCGCCGTCCGTCGAAGCGATCCACGCGGGCAAGGGGCGCCACGATATCGACGCGCGCACACACCGACCCCAACCAGTCCCGTTTCTCGCGCTCACGCAACGCCGTTTCATCGACGACGAGCAGCACGGATTGACCCGCCTGCGTCGACAAGCCGGCTTCATCGAGCTTCCACGCCGCCAGTTGCGGCGCGCGGCCATGCTTCACGTTCAACGGGCTGTCGAGCGAATACACCACGTGCGACGCGCCCAGGGCGAATCGCAATTCCGCCGCCAGCATGAAGTTGTCGGCGACGACGATTGTCCCGGGCTTCGAGGACAGTTCTGAGCGGACGGCCTCCGCGCTTTCGCGCCACCCGGTGAAGTTCGAAGGAAACGCCTTCATGCCAGCCAACGATGTCGCACCGTTGGCTGACGCGGCCAGTCCCAGGTAACCGAGACCTCCGACAAGACCGGCACCGGCGAGTACGAAGCCAGCCAGTGCCACGCGACGCCAAACCACCCCGCTATCGCGCATCAACGAGGGCAGCACCGCGCAGAGCAGCAGGTAACCGGGCAGCGGCCAATGCACACGAAAACGCACATCGTCGGCGAACAGCCCAAGCACGAAATAACCCACGATGAAGCTGCCCGCGATCACCGCGACGGCATCGAACGGTGCTTCGTCACGCCGTCGCCATGAGCACCACAGCGCCCATACCATCACGATCCAGGCGAGCGGCGTGCAGGTGACCGCCTGCTCCAGCGGCTGCACGAGCGCGTCGGCATGGAATCGCCACGGGTTCCGTTCGACAAGCTGGAAGGCGACGCCGGCACCGCGTGCATCGATGTTGTACAGGACGATCGGCAGCAGGCCGATCGATCCGATCGCCAGCGCCAGCCAGAGTCCGGGGCGCGACCACGACGCCCGGCCGCGCGGCGTCAGCAGCAGGAATAGCAGCCCCGCCAGCATCGGCATCGCCGCGCGGTAATGCGTTGCCCAGGCGATCGCCAGACCCACGCCGAGCAGGCACCAGTCGCGGGCACGATTTCCTTCGAGTGCGGCCAGCAGTCCGTGCGTCGCCAGCATGATCGCGAAGGTCAGGGGCACATCGGGCAGCGCAAGCGCGCCGAGGCTACCCGCCAAGGGCAGCAGCAACGCAAACGTGCCGGCCTGCCAACGCGCCGTTTCACCACCGTAACGTCTTGCGATCGCCCCGACCTGCCAGGGCAGGAACGCACCGATAAGCAGGAACGGCAAGCGCATGGCGAGCAGGCCGTGACCGAACACCGCTTCGGACAGCGCGATCAGCCACGCCGTGAGCGGTGGCAGGTCGCTGTAGCCCCAGGCGGGCGCGAGACTTTCCTGCCAATAGAATGCCTCGTCACCGAAAGGCGACAGCGTGGCGGCTATGAGCAACTTCGCGACCATGGATAGTGCGAAGAGAACGAGGAAAACGCCTCGCCAGGATCGCACCCGCACCGCTACACTCGAACGCTCACTCATCGACATGGCCAGGACGGGGGGCATACGCATCGATCATGTCCGCGACGAATCCACTCCACGATGAAATGCTCCGGCATCGCCTCGATGCCGCACTGGCCCAGGTCAATGGCGTGCTGCTGGGCAAGCCGCGCCAGGTGAAGCTCGCTTTCACATGCCTGATCGCCGGGGGCCACCTGTTGCTCGAGGACGTGCCCGGCGTGGGCAAGACCACCCTCGCGCATGCGCTGGCTGCGACCTTCGATCTCGATTTCCAGCGCATCCAGTTCACCAGTGACCTCCTGCCCTCGGACATTATCGGGGTCAGCGTCTACGAGCGCGAGACAGGGCAGTTCCGCTTCCACGCCGGCCCGATCTTCACCAGCCTGCTGCTGGCCGACGAAATCAACCGCGCGACACCCAAATCGCAGAGCGCGCTGCTCGAAGCCATGGCCGAGGGCCAGACCACCGTCGACGGCGTGACGCGCGAGTTGCCGAAGCCGTTCTTCGTGGTCGCCACCCAGAATCCACTCGACCTGGCCGGTACGTTCCCCCTGCCCGACTCGCAGCTCGACCGCTTCATGCTGCGCCTCAGCCTCGACTATCCCGATCCGGCGGCGGAACGCGCATTGCTCACCGGCGAAGACCGCCGCGACATGATGGCGTCGCTCACGCCGCGCCTCGATGTCGTCGCGATCGGCCAGTTGCACACGGCCGCGCAGTCGGTGAAGGCCAGCGCCACCCTGCTCGACTACCTGCAGGCCTTGCTCCATGCAAGCCGCAAACACAACGAAGTGCGCGTCGGCCTTTCGCCTCGCGCAGGTATCGCATTGCTCGCGGCATCGCGTGCATGGGCGCTGTTGAGCGGTCGCGACTACGTCATCCCGGAAGACGTGCAGACCGTCTTCGTGCCCGCCGCCGCCCATCGCCTGGTGCCCGCGCGCGGCAGCCATCGCGAAGCCATCGCGCGCGCGATCCTGGCCGAGACCGCGGTGCCCTGATGCCCCCACGCGCTCAGCGACTCGTCGCGTGGGCGGAACGGCGCCTGCCCTCGCTGACCCGGCTGCGCCAACGCGAACCGCTGCCGATCCACCTGCACCGGCGGCGCATCTATATCTTGCCCACCGGATTTGGACTCGGGTTCTCAGTATTGCTGGCCGTCATGCTGGTCGGTTCGCTGAACTATGCGAACAACGCGGCGCTGATGCTCACCTGCCTTCTCGGCGCGTCAACCGTGGGCAGCATGCTCGTCGCATTTCGCGTCCTCAATGGGCTGACCATCGGTGGCTTACGGGCAGGAACCGCACGCGCGGGTGACCCCATCCGGGTTTCGCTCGACGTCGGTGCCAGCCAGCGCGAGCGGATGGCCGTGCGCCTCGATGTCGACAACCGCGAGTATGTTTTCACCGTGGCCGCCGGTGCGGCCACTACCGTTGAGTTCGACCTCCCCACGGAATTCCGCGGCTGGCTGGATCTCCCGCGCATGCGCATGCATAGCCGGTGGCCACTGGGCATGTTCCGGGTATGGAGCTGGCTCAACCCGGATCGGGCGGTACTGGTCTACCCCCGCGCCGAGGCGCTCGGCCCCAAGCCGTTCGAACCCCAGGGCGATGCCGACCGCGGCAGGCCGCGTCCCGGCGACGAATTTGCCGCGTTGCGCGACTACCGCCCCGGCGATCCGCGCCGGCAGATCGCATGGAAGCTCAGCGCGCGCCACCATGGCCTGTTGGTGAAAGATCTTGAGCAGCCCGCGCCCGAGGAAGACTGGCGGCTCGACTGGGACGGCATGCATGGCCTCGACGACGAGTCGCGCATCGCGCGTCTTGCACGCTGGGTCGATGAGGCCAGGGAGTCCGGCAGGCGCTGGAGCCTGAAACTTCCGGACGGCTATTTCGATATCGCGCAAGGTGACGAGCACTACCATCGCTGCATGACCGCGCTCGCGTTGCG
>DATNJP010000153.1:0-7886 GCA_035603855.1 Luteibacter sp.
GACGCCGACTACATCCGCGCGCTCGAGGTCGGCCTGCCGCCCACCGGCGGTCTCGGTGTCGGTATCGACCGTCTCGTCATGCTTCTGACCGGCTCGTCGTCCATCCGCGACGTGCTGCTCTTCCCGACCATGCGTCCCGAGGCCTGACCGGCCCCGTTTACCGGAGACATCCCATGTTCTACGCCATCGTCGCCCTAGATCACCCGAACTCGCTTGAAAAGCGCCTCGCCGCGCGTCCGGCCCACGTCGCCCGGCTGAAGGCGCTGGTCGACGAAGGCCGGCTCAAGCTGGCCGGTCCTTTTCCGGCCATCGACTCGGAAGATCCGGGTGAGGCGGGTTTCGACGGCAGCATGATCGTCGCTGAATTCCCGGACCTGGCCGCGGCGAAGGCCTGGGCGGACGCCGACCCGTATGTCGAGGCCGGCGTGTATCGCGACGTCTCGGTCCGGCCGTTCCGGGTGACCCTGCCGTGAGCGTCGAGAAAGTCGAGCGCATCCGCCGATTGTTGACCGAGGCCCTGGCCCCGGTCGAGCTGGATGTCATCGACGAGGGCCACAAGCACGCCGGGCATTCGGGAGAGGGCAAGGGTCACTTCTTCGCCCGCATCGTCAGCCCGGCGTTCGCGGGCCAGAACCCCATCCAGCGCCACCGCATGGTCTACGCGGCACTGGCGGAGATGATGCCCGACGGCATCCACGCCCTGGCGATCGAGGCAAAGGCGCCCGGGGAGTAAGCTCGCCGGGTCCACTCAGGGCGAAAGCTCCGCCCCCGCCAAGCCCCGTGGGGGAGCCGCTTCAGCGGCGATCCCCGCGACCGCGGGGTCAGGCTCCAGCAAGGCCCATCGCCGCTGAAGCGGCTCCCCCACAAGGCGGTTCTCTGCGGTACGCAGATGGTTTTTCGGTAAAACAACGGGTTAGCGCTTTAACCTCATGCTGCTTCGCGTATTGCGCACCCCGTCCCCCTTTGGCAAAGTGATCGATCAGCCAGGGGGAGGCTCCCGACCGGAGCCCTCGGCCGCGTCCCAACGGAAAACATAATGCGTCTGACCACGATCAAGCTGGCGGGATTCAAGTCCTTCGTCGACCCCACCACGCTGCACCTGCCCACCAACATGACCGGCGTCGTCGGTCCGAACGGGTGCGGCAAGTCGAACATCATCGACGCCATTCGCTGGGTCATGGGCGAGTCCGCGGCCAGCCGCCTGCGTGGCGACTCGCTCACCGACGTCATCTTCTCCGGCTCCAGCGCACGCAAGCCGGTGGGTCAGGCGGCGGTGGAGCTGATCTTCGACAACAGTGACGCCACCATCCAGGGCGAGTACGCCAGCTTCGCCGAGATCTCGGTGAAGCGCGTGGTCAGCCGCGATGGTCAGTCGGCTTATTTCCTCAATGGCGCGCGTTGCCGCCGCCGTGACATCACCGACCTGTTCCTCGGCACAGGCCTGGGTCCGCGTTCCTACTCGATCATCGAGCAGGGCATGATCAGCCAGATCATCGAGGCGGCCCCGGAAGAACTGCGCACGCATCTCGAGGAAGCCGCGGGCATCTCCAAGTACAAGGAGCGCCGCAAGGAAACCGAGAGCCGCATCAAGTCCACCCGCGAAAACCTCGACCGCGTGCGCGATGTCCGCGACGAGGTCGAGAAGCAGCTGGACCACCTTAACCGGCAGGCCCGCGCCGCCGAGCGCTGGAAGGCCTTCAAGGAAGAGCACACCCGTCGCGAAGCCGAACTGCGCGCGCTGGAATACCGCACGCTGCATCGCCGCCACGAAGGCGAAGGCTCCGGCCTGCGCGAAGCCGAACTGGAGATCGAGAAACACCTCGCCGGCCAGCGCCAGGTCGAGGCGCAACTGGAAAGCGTGCGCGAGCGTCACCAGGGCGCCAGCGAACACATGAACCAGGTGCAGGCCGAGGTCTACAAGGTCGGTGCCGAGATCGCGCGCGTCGAGCAGCAGGTGCGGCACAACCGCGACCTCAGCGAACGCCTGACGCGCTCGCGCGCCGATGCCGAACGCGAGCACGAGGAACTTCAGGGCCATATCGGCGCCGACCGTGAGCAGATCGAAACCCTGCGCATGGCGCTCGCCGAGGGCGAGCCGAAGCTGGAATCGCTGCAACAGATCCAGGACGAAACCGGTGAAGCGCAGCGCGCCACCGAAGCCAAGCTCGCCGACTGGCAGCAGCGCTGGGACACGCACACGCGGGGTGCGTCGGAATCCAGCCGCGCCGCGGAAGTGGAGCGCACCAAGCTGGCCTACCTCGATCGCCAGTCGGTCGACCTGTCGAAGCGTCGCGAAGCCCTCGAGGCCGAACAGCGCGCCACCGACGTCGCCGCGCTGGATGCCGCTGCCGAACAGCTCGACACCGAACACGACACGCAGCGCGAACGCGTGGAGCAGCTCGGTGGCGTGCTCGACCAGCACAAGGTCGCCTATGAGCGCGTGCTGGACGAGGAACGTCAGGTCCAGTCGGCGCTGAATGACGCCCGCCAGCAACTGCAGACGGCACGCGGTCGCCAGGCTTCGCTGGAAGCGTTGCAGAGCGCCGCGCTCGGTCAGGAAGAAACCGCCGCCAGCGGCTGGCTGTCGCGCCTCGGGCTCGACCGTTCGCGCCGCCTCGGCGAATCGCTTCAGGTCGACGCCGGTTACGAGTCCGCCGTGGAAACGGTGCTCGCCGGCGTGCTCGACGGCGTGCTGGTCGATGCGCCGGAAGCACTCACCGCCGAATTCGAATCCCTTGGACAGGCCGACGTCGCGCTGTTCGCGAAGGAGCAGGGTGGCCCCGGTGCCGCTGGCACGCTCGCGGCCCACGTACGTGGCCCACGTCCCGCCGTGGCTCTGCTGGGCAACGTCCTTGTCGTCGACACCGTCGAGGAAGCTGCTTCGCGCGTGGGTTCGCTCGCCGCTCACCAGTCGGTGATCACGCGCGACGGTGCCTGGATGGGCCCGGGTTGGACCCGCGTGCTGCGCGCGCAGGGCAACCAGGTGGGCGTACTTGCCCGCGAGCGCGATATCCGCCAACTGGCCGAACAGATCGAAACACTCGAGGCGTCCATCGAGGAACGCACCGAGCAGCTGGAAACGCTGCGCACGAGCAAGTTCGAGACCGAACGCCAGCGCGACGACGCACAGCGCGACCTCTATGCCGCGCATCGCCGCCTTTCCGAACTTGCCGGCCAGTTGCAGAGTCATCGCGGCAAGATGGAAACGGCGCGCGCGCGTGCCGAGAAAGTAGGTGGCGAGATCTCGGTCATCGTCGACCAGCTCGACGAACTCGAAGGCCAGACGCGCGATGCGCGCGCGCGCCTCGATGAAGCCGTCGGCCACATGGGCGACCGTGAAGACGAACGCCGCGGCCTGGAAAACGAACGCCGCGAACTGCTCGAGGCGCGTGAGGAAGCACGTATCAACGCGCGCGAAGCGGCCGACCAGTCGCACCAGCTGGCGCTGAGCATGGAGTCCAAGCGCTCCGCGCTCACCTCGCTGGAGCAGGCGCTGGCCCGCCTCGATGCACAGCTTCGCCAGGTCGTGGCGCGTCGCGACGAGATCGACCAGCAGCTCGCCGCGGGCTCCGATCCCATCGCCGAACTGGAAGCCGAACGGCAGACTTATCTCGACCAGCGTCTCCTGGTCGACAAGCAACTCGTCGAAGCGCGCCGGGCCATGGAAGACTGCGATGCCGAGTTCCGTCGGCTGGAGCAGGAACGCCAGCGCATCGAGCACGTGCTCAACCAGGTGCGCGAGAACGTCTCCGAGAAGCGCCTTGCGGCCCAGGCGCTGCAACTGCGCGCCGAACAGCTGGCCCAGGCGATCGTCGCCTCGGGCCTCGAACTCGACGCCCTGTTGACCGAACTTCCCGAAGACGCCGAGCCGGAGCGCTGGCAGCAGCAGCTGGTGGACCTTTCCGGCAAGATCGCCCGCCTCGAGCCGGTCAACCTCGCCGCCATCCAGGAGCACGCCGAGCAGTCGCAGCGCAAGGAATACCTCGATGCGCAGCTGACCGACCTGGGCAGCGCACTGGAAACCCTCGAGGGCGCGATCAAAAAGATCGATCGCGAGACCCGCCAGCGTTTCAAGGAAACATTCGACCGCGTCAACGCCGGCGTGCAGGAACTGTTCCCCCGCCTGTTCGGTGGCGGCCACGCGTACCTGGAACTCACCGGCGAGGACCTCCTCGACACCGGCGTGGCGATCATGGCCCGGCCGCCCGGCAAGCGCGTGTCCAATATCACGCTGCTCTCCGGTGGCGAGAAGGCGCTCACCGCCGTGTCGCTGGTGTTCGCCATCTTTGGCCTCAATCCGGCGCCGTTCTGCCTGCTGGACGAGGTGGACGCACCGCTGGACGAGGCCAACGTCGGCCGCTTCTCGGCGATGGTCCGCGAGATGAGCGAGAAGGTGCAGTTCATCTTCGTGAGCCACAACAAGGCCACGATGGAAGCCGCGCACCAGCTCTGCGGCGTTACCATGCGTGAGCCGGGCGTGTCGCGTCTTGTCCAGGTCGACCTGGCCGAGGCGTCCAAGCTCGTCGGCGTCGCATAAGCACCACAGCCATAGGAAATCGAAGCATGAACCCCGCCATCGGCCTCGCCTGGAATCCCGCTGTAGGCATCCCGATGCTTTTCGTCGGCATCGTCGTGCTCGTGTTGCTCTGGCTGTTCGGCCAGCCGCGCAAGGAGCAGGGCCGCCGCAAGCCGGTGCAGGAACAACCCGAGCGGGCGCGCGAGCGCCGCGAGCCGGTGTTCGGCGACGAGCGGGACGATATCGAGGAAGAGGGCGGTCACGGCGAGTCCTTCAGCGCCCGCGACGACGACGCCAACGATCCGCTGTTCAATCCGAAGCCGGCCCAGGGCGAACTCGACGTCGACCTGCGTGCCGAGCTCGAGCGCCTCGGCGCATCGCTGGCCGGCGAGCGCACCGCCTCGGCCGCTCCGGTGATCAAGGAAGAGCCCGCGCCGAAGCAGCGCATGGATCCTCGCCTGGATCTTCCGTTCGACCTGGACGAACCCGCCGCGCCCGCGCCTGTGGCCGCACCGGCGCCCGCCCCCGCGCCGGCCCCGGTGCCGCCGCGGGCTCCGCCGCGCTCCGACCTCGGTCGCCGTCCATCGAATGCGCCGGTCGAGCGCATCGTCAGTCTTTACGTGGTCGCCCGCGAGGGTGGCAAGTTCAACGGTTCGGACCTGATTGTTGCTGCCGAGAAGGCCGGCCTCGAGTTCGGCGACATGGGCATTTACCACCGCCTGGTCGACGGACATCCGGAGCAGGGACCGATCTTCAGCGTGGCCAACCTGACCAAGCCGGGCAATTTCGACATGGCGCGCATCGCCACGTTGCAGACGGCGGGGCTGTCGTTCTTCATGGCACTGCCTGGCCCGGTTTCCGCACTGGACGCATGGGATGCGATGCTGCCGACGGCGCAGCGGCTCGCCGAGCTGCTGGACGGTCTCGTGCTCGACGAGGAGCGCAATGCCCTCGGTCGCCAGCGCATCGCGTACATGCGTGACGAGCTTCGTGGTTGGGACCGTGGCCACGAAGGCGAAGAGATCAAGTTCGGCCAGTAACGACGTATACGCCGAAGGCTTTCCTCTGCCAGGGCGATGCTCTCCGTGAAGGGATAGGGGCGGTCCGCCCCTCGAAGCGACCCCCGCAAGCAACAAACGGCGAACGCACACAAGACGCATGCCCGCAAGACGGGCTCTTCTTGCGGCATGGACAACCATGGCCGCAAGAATCACGAATGCGTCACACATTCACGCTGCCGAAACACCCCTCTGCGTCACTGTGAAGGTCTTCGCGTGACCGGGTCATTGGCGCGATGCACACATCCGGCCCGGCATGCTTGTGTCCATCCCTTGAGGAACACGAGTCCACATGTCGGCTAGCCTGCGTGCGCCATTTCGCATTTATTACCTGCACCCGCTGCTCGCGGGGCCGATGACCGCCTGGAACGCGTGGATCGAGCATGCGGCATCGCTTGGATTTCGCCAGTTGCTTGTCGCGCCGCCGTTCGAAACGTCGCCTTGCGCCGACGTGTTCGTTACGCGCGACTTCGACCGCCTGAATACGGCGATCGCCGCGGACGGCGACGCGACGACACGCCTTGCGCAGATCGCCAAGGCGTGTCGTGCGCATGATCTTGAGTTCTGGCTCGACCTGCCGCTGGACGAGCTGGCATCGGACGCGTCGGTCCGGCAGGAACATCCGGAATGGTTCCGCGCGGTGGCCGCCCAGCATGGCACGCCGGACCCGCGGTGGACACCGAGTGAGAGCGACAGCGTGCGCTGGCGGCTCAACGATCCCGACGTGGTCGATGCGGCGAGCCAGTGGTGGATCGATCGGTTGCGCCGATGGACGGCGGCGGGCGTGTCGGGGTTTCGACTCGTGCATCCGCAGCGTCTGCGCGCCGGCGTCTGGCAGACGCTTATCGACGCGGTGCATGCCGATACGCCGGGTGTGGCCTTCGTGGCATGGACGCCGGGCGTCACGCCGGAAGAACTTGCGAATCTGCGCGGCGCGGGTTTCGACGCCGTCGTCTCGTCAGCGAACTGGTGGGACTTCCGCAACCCATGGTTCGCCGACGAAGCCGAGCGCCTGTCGAGGGTCGCGCCGGCACTGGCCTGCACCGAAGAACCGTTCGGAACGCGATTGGGCGACGAACTGGGTGAAGAGAACCAGCTGGATCATGCATACCGTCGCGCCATCGCGTTCAGCGCGACGTCGCCTGCGGGCTGGATGATGCCGATGGGCTTCGAGTATGCCCTGCACGATGCGCTGGACCCGCGGCGTGGCACCGCGTTGACGCCGGCCGTCTTCGCGAAGGACGCCGCGCTCGACCTGACGGCGACCGTCAAGGCGGCGAATGCCTCGGTGGGCGAACACGTGCGGACACCGCCACTGATCACCTCGGGGCACGGCGTGGCATCGTTCCTGACCGTCGAAGGTGCGGATCCGCGCACGGCGGAGCGCGCGACGCTCACGCTGGTGAATGCTTCCCTGGATCGCGAGGCCCCCGTTTCGGCTGCTTCGGCACTGGCTGGCGCCGCCGCTCATTTCGCACCGTGGACGTCACCGGATGGCCGCAAGATCTTCGACGGGGGCGACGGTCTCGTCCTGGCACCCGGCGCGGTGCTGACCCTGACGGGTACGCCGTCGACGCCAGCCAGACGCAAGCTGGGCACTACGGCCCAGAAGGAATTCCTGCAGGCGGCGACGCGTGCGCCGCGAGTGATGATCGAGGCGGTGACGCCGACGGTCGACGGCGGACGTTTCCCGGCCAAGCGCATTGTCGGCCAGGCAGTCGTCGTGACGGCGGACATCTTCATGGACGGGCACGATGTGCTCGCGGCGCGGCTTCGTTATCGAGCGCAGGACGAGAAAACCTGGCGCGAGGCGGCGATGACGTTCGTCAACAACGATATCCATACCGCGGGTTTCACGCCGACGCGCATAGGTCGTCACGAATTCCAGATCGAGGCATGGCGCGATCCCTTCGCGACCTGGCGGCACGAGGTCGAGCTGAAGCACGATGCGAACGTGCCCATCGCCCTCGAGCTGGAGGAGGGCAGGCTGCTGGTGGAGACCCGCGCCGCCGATGCCACGGGAGCCAGGGCGAAAGCCTTGCGCAATCTCGCCGCGGCGGTGGCAAAGGCGGAAGGCGACGAACGTCTGGAGATCCTGCTGGCCGATAGCACGCTGGAGCTGATGACGGCGACCGATCCGCGTGAACGGTCCACCGTCACGGATGCTTTCCCGGTCGAAGTGGACCGGCCCGAAGCCGGGTTCGCCAGCTGGTACGAATTGTTCCCACGCTCGATGACGGCGTCGAAAACGCAGCACGGCACCTTCCGCAATACGATCGCGCGGCTGCCGGCGATCCGTGACATGGGTTTCG
>DATNJP010000154.1:0-2636 GCA_035603855.1 Luteibacter sp.
GCTGGCTCCGCCCATGCCCAATGCCCATATCGGCTGATTGTGAAAGCACAGTCGTAGCAACAGACCGAGGATGCTGGCGGCGAGCACCTGGGGGATCACGATGAAGAAGTTGAAGATGCCCATGTAGACACCCAACTTCGCCGTTGGCAGGTTGTCTGAAAGTAGGGCATAAGGCAGCGACAGAATCGAGGCCCAGGCAAAGCCGACACCCACCATCGAGGCGAGCAGCCAGTGTGGGTCGCGGATGTACAGGAACGACAAAAGGCCTGCCGCACCGAGCCACAGGTTCACCATGTGGCTGATGCGAAGTCCCCATCGTCGCGCCATGAGCGGGATAACGACCGCGGCGAGTGCACCGAATCCGTTGTATGCGGCGAACAGCACACCGACCCAGTTGGCTCCCTCGTTGTAGACGGATGAGCCGGTATCGGCAGTACCGTAAATCGTCTGCGTCACACCCGCGGTGGTGTAGATCCACATCGCGAACAGCGCGAACCAGGAGAACAACTGCACACCCGCCAGGCGTCGCATCGAGACGGGCATGCCATAGAGATCACCCATCACCTCGCGCAGCATCCCGCCGCTACGAGTGCGGCTAAGCCAGGTGAGCAGGAGGCCAAACGCGATAAGGCCGCCGGCCAGCAGGTAAACCTCTTTCTCCAGCACGAAGTGCCTGATCGCGAACAATACCGCGATGCCAGCCAGCAGCAGAACCAGACCTGGCCGCCCCGCCCGTGATACATCCGCCGACGGCCCTTCGGGTACGTTGTCCGTGAATGCCTGAAGCTGCGCGGGTGGATATTCGCGCGTGGTCAGCATGGTCCAGAGCACGGCACCCAGAAGCACCGCGCCACCGACGTAGAAGGCGTACTTCACCGTATCGGGGATGCCTCCGTCACTCGCCACGTTGGCGACGCCGAACCGGGCGAGCACCCAGGGAAGGATCGAGGCGATCACGGCGCCGGCACCGATAAAGAAGCTCTGCATCGCGAAACCGGCGGGGCCTTGGCGCGTGGGCAGTTGATCGCCCACCAGGGCGCGGAACGGCTCCATCGACACGTTGATCGACGCATCCAGAATCCACAGCAAGCCGGCAGCCATCCACAACGCCGGCGCGTTCGGCATCCATAAAAGCGCCAGGGATGCGAAGACCGCCCCGGCGAGGAAATACGGCCGGCGCCGGCCCAGGCGGTTCCAGGTGCGGTCGGAGTAGTGGCCGATGATCGGCTGCACGATCAGGCCCGTCAGCGGCGCGGCGATCCACAAGGCGGGAATGTCATTCACGTCCGCGCCCAGGGTCTGGAATATCCGGCTGACATTCGCGTTCTGTAGCGCGAGACCGAACTGGAGGCCGAGGAAGCCGAAGCACATGTTCCATATCTGCCAGAACGACAGCGCGGATCTCTCCGTCATCGGACCCTGGCCTTGTTACAGATGATGTCGTGCCGCGAAGCCACGCCCGCCGGGGACATGCTCAGCATGCGCGCAGCCGGTCTGCGCTGTGGTTGATCCAGGTCATGAGTCCTCCTCCAACAGCAGTTATGTCATGGGTCGCGATATCTAGCATGCTGCGGTCGCAGCATTGTGGCGCTTTCTCGCCCTTGTAAAGGAGAGGGGTCTGGCGGCATAGTCGATCGACAGCGTGATCAAAGCGGAGAATCCATGCGGGTACGCCTCGAAGATGTGGCGCGGGAAGCGAACGTATCGCCCAAGACCGTCTCGCGCGTACTTAATGACGAGGCCAACGTCACCGACGCCACGCGTCAACGCGTCCGTGCCGCCATGGAAGCGATGGATTATCGCCCGCATCCGTCGGCACGCAGTCTGGCGGGCAATCGCTCGTTCCTGGTCGCGATGCTGTACGACAACAACGACAACCCGGCCTCGACCTATCTGGCCGAGATCCAGGACGGCGTCCTCGAGGCCTGTGACGCGCATCGCTACAGCATGATGGTGCGGCCACTGCGCATGCGCGATGGCGATTTCATTCGTCGACTCGATGCGCTGATCTCCGACCATCACCCCGACGGCGTCGTGCTGACACCGCCGATTACCGATTACGCGCCGCTGCTGAAACGCCTGCGGGAACGCAACGTGCCCTACGCCAGCGTGTCGCCGCTGCGACGCGGCAAGACCGTGGGCGTAACGATGGACGAGCAGCGCGCCGCGCGTGCGATCGTCGAGCATTTACTTGGGCTGGGCCATCGGCGGATTGCCCACGTGATCGGCATCGCCGATCACGGCGCCAGTCGCTGGCGACTGGCAGGCTATCGCGAGGCGATGGCCGCCGCGGGCATATCCGAAGATCCGACCCTGGTGGTGCAGGGTGCTTTCACCTTCAGCTCTGGCGTGGAGGCGGCGCGGCAGCTCTTTTCACTGGCCAAGCGACCGACGGCGGTGTTCGCCGCCAATGACGACATGGCCACCGGCGTGATGTGGGCGGCGGGCGAGTATGGCCTGAAGGTGCCGCACGATCTGTCTGTCTGTGGCTTTGACGATACGCCCCTCTCGCGCCAGCTCTGGCCGGCGCTCACCACCGTCCAGCAACCCAGTCGCGAGATGGGAAAGATCGCGGCCGAGCAGCTGCTTAGCGCGCTGCGCGGTCACGCCACCGGCCACCTGGTGCAACTGCCTTT
>DATNJP010000155.1:0-22162 GCA_035603855.1 Luteibacter sp.
GACGATGGTGAGACCGAGCGGATGGCGCAGCTCCGAGCCGGTGCCCGAGCCAAGCATCAGCGGCAGCGCGCCGACCAGCGCTGCGATCGTCGTCATCAGGATCGGCCGGAAACGAAGCTCGCAGGCCTCACGGATCGCCTCGAGCGGTGTTGAACCGTGGCGTTCCCGCTCGATGGCGAAGTCGATCATCATGATCGCGTTCTTCTTGACGATGCCGATCAGCAACAGGATGCCCACCAGTCCCATCACTGAAAGGTCCTGGCCGCACAGCGACAAGGCCAGCAACGCGCCCAGTCCGGCGGATGGCAGGGTCGAGATGATCGTCAGAGGATGGATCGCGCTCTCGTAGAGCACACCCAGCACGATGTAGATCACGATCACGGCCGCGAGGATCAGCCAGGGTTGGCTTGCGACGGAATCCTGGAAAGCCTGCGCGGTTCCCTGGAAGGAGCCAGTGACGCTGGCAGGCACGCCCAGTGCCTGCTGGGCGCTGTGGATCGCGTTCACCGCCTGCCCCAGCGATACGCCCGGCGCAAGGTTGAACGACAACGTGATCGCGGGGAAAAGACCCTGGTGGTTCACCGTGATCGGCGCCACGCCGTCGACAACGCTCGCGACGACATTGAGGGGAACAAGATCGCCGCCGGTGGAGCGCACGTAGAGGTGAGCCAATGCCGAGGTATCGAGCTGAAAAGACGGCGCGACCTCCTGCACGACGTGGTACTGGTTGGTCTGCGTGAACAGCGTGGCGATCTGGCGCTGCCCGAAGGCGTCGTAGAGCGTGTCGTCGATGGCCTGGATGCTCACGCCCAGGCGGGCCGCCGTATCGCGGTGGATGTCGAGCGTCGCGGTATGGGCCGCCGGTTGCCGGTCGCTGTCGACATCGCGAAGCTCGGGCATGTGACTGAAGCGATCGAGGAGCTTTCCCGCCGCGGCGTCCAGCGCAGCGATGTCGGCGGATTGCAACGTGTACTGATATTGCGCCGAACTGGACCGCCCGCCCACCTGGATGTCCTGGCGTACCTGCATCTTCAGTGTGACACCCTGCACCTGGCGGGTGGCCTGCTTCAACTGGTCCAGCACCGTGGCCGCATCGTCGTCACGCTGGCCGAAATCCTTGAGGTTGATCATGAGCCTGCCCTGGCTCAACGTGGGATTGGGACCGATCCAGTAGTACACATTGGCAACGTTCGGGTTCTTCATCGCGATCGTACCCAGCGCCTGGATCCGGCTGGACATCGCTTGAAACGAAACGTCCGATGGCGCCTGCGCCGTGCCGATGATCAGGCCGGCATCCTCCTGCGGGAAGAAACCTTTCGGAATGAGGACGAACAGCGCGCCGGTGAGCAGGATCGTGCCCATGAAGGAAACGAGGACCAGGCGACGATGAGCCAGCGCCCGCGCCAGGCTGCGCACATAAGCAGCGTTGAGCCAAGCGAGCACGCCTTCGATGGCGCCGTGAACGCGGCCATGGCGATGCTCATGGTCGGGGCGGACAAGCCACGCGCAGAGCATCGGCGTCACGGTCAGCGACATGATCCCCGAAATCAGCACGGTCACGCTGATGGTGACGGCGAACTCCCGGAAAAGACGCCCGACGATGCCGCCCATCAACAGGATGGGAATGAAGACGGCGATCAGGGACAACGTCATGGAGACAACCGTGAACGCCACTTCGCGCGTACCTTCCACCGCTGCACGCAACGGCGGCTTCCCTGCCTCCATGTGGCGGACGATGTTCTCGATGACGACGATCGCGTCGTCGACGACGAAGCCGACGGCGATCGTCAGGCCCATCAACGAGAGATTGTCGAGGCTGTAACCAAGCCAGTAGATCACGGCGAACGTGGTCACCAGCGACAAGGGAATCGTGAACGCGGGAATGAAGGTAGCCCACGTATTGCGCAGGAAGACGGCGATCACGGCCACCACCAGCGCGATCGTCACCAGCATGGTGTACTGCACGTCCGATACCGATGCCTGGATCGTCTGCGTCCTGTCGCCGACGATCTGCACGTGCACCGCAGGGGGAAGTCCGGCGGCCAGCAAGGGAAGCCTTGCCTTGATGGCCGCGATCGTGTCGACCACGTTGTACCCGGGCTGCTTGTGCACGTCGACGATGATGGCGCGCTCGCCCTGCAACCAGGCTGCGCTGCGGATATCCTCGGCGGCTTCGATCACCTGCCCGATATCGCCGACCCGCACCGGCGCCCCGTTGCGGTAGGCGACGATCGTGTCACGGTACGCCTGCGGATCGACGATCTGGTCCGTGGAGTCCAGCGTCACCGACCGGCGTACGCCGTCCAGCGTGCCCTTGGGCGCATTGACCGTCTGGCTTGCCACCGTGCCGCGTATCTCGTCCAGGCTCAACCCCAGCGCGGACACCTTGTCAGGATCGAGCTGCAGTCGAATCGACGGGCGCTGCTCGCCGTGATAATCCACGAGGCCCACGCCCGGCATCTGTGAGATCTGCGCCGCCAGCCGGTCTTCCATGTAGCGGTCCAGCTCGGTCAGTGGCAGCGTCGGCGACGTGAGCGCAATCGACATGATCGTGAAGTCGGCGGGATTGACCTTGTGGTACGTCGGCGGATTCGGCAGGTTCTTGGGCAACAGGCCGCCAGCGGCGTTGATCGCCGTCTGTACGTCCTGGGCGGCACCATCGATGTTGCGGCCCAGATCGAACTGCAGAACGATCTGGGTCGTTCCCAGCGAACTCGATGACGTCATCTGGGTCACGCCGGGAACATTCGACAACGATCGCTCAAGGGGAGTGGCGACCGACGATGCCATCGTCTCCGCGCTCGCACCCGGCAGGTCGGCGCTGATCGAGATGGTCGGGAAATCCACCTGTGGCAAGGGAGCCACCGGCATCAACCGATAGGCGACGGCGCCCAGCAACAGGCACCCGATCGCAAGCAGCAACGTGCCGATGCGGCGACGAATGAAAGGAACGGAGATATTCACTGCGTGGACGCCACCGCGCCGGAGAGGTGCTCGTCCACCGGTACATCCGGCTGCAGGTTGCCCTGCCCTTCGATGACCACGTGCTCACCTGCCGACAGGCCCTTTGCGATGAGCGTGAATCCGTCCGCATCGCCGCCCGTTTCCACGCGCCTCACGCGGGCCGTCCTGCCGCCGTCCACGATGTAGACGAACGTGCCCGTCTGGTCCCGCTGCACGGCTGCGGCGGGAATGGCGAGCGCATCGTGCTGCGTCGACAGCAAGAGCTTTGCGGCGACGAACGCGCCGGGCCATAGCGCATGGTCGTGGTTGTCGAAACGCGCCTTGACGAGCACCTGGCCGGTCCCCGCCGCCACCTGGCTATCCACGAAGACGAGCGTCCCCGTGGCGAGCTGCTTCGAGCCATCGCGTGCGCTCACCGTCACGGCAAGCGGCCCGTTTCGCTGCGCCTCCGCCAATGGCGCCAGTACATCCTGCGACACCGAGAATGCCACCGTGATCGGTTCGATCTGCGTGATCGTCACCAGTCCTGTCGCGTCCGAGGCATGCACCTGCGTACCTTCATCCACGATACGTTGCCCAACCCGGCCGGCAATCGGTGCGGTGACGCGGGTGAAGGACAGATCCAGCCGGGCGGCATCGACGGCCCCACGGTCGGCGGCCACGGTGGCGAGCAATGCCTCGGCCTGAGCCTTCTGCGCATCCAGCTGCTGGCGCGGTACGACCTGCAACTGCGACAGCTTCGCATAGCGGGCGAGATCGAGTTCGGCATTCGCATGCTGTGCGGCATCGCGCCGCGCGGCACCCTCCGCCTGGGCGAGCGAGGCCTGGAACGGCCTCGGATCGATCCGGGCAAGCAGATCGCCCGCAGCGACCATCTGACCCTCCTCGAACGCCACCTTGTCCAGTTGGCCGTCCACCCGCGACTTCACGGTGACGACATTGATCGGTGTCACCGTGCCCACGCCCGCGACCCAGGTCGGCATGTCGCGGCGCGCGACGACGGCGGTGGACACTCCCACCGCAGGAGCGGCCGGGTGCGCGGCAGACCGGTGCGTACTGGCGTACCAGGCGATCGCACAGAGGACGACGACGAGGATGGCGATCCAGCCATGGCGGCCCGCGCGGCGCCCGGCTTTTGGTGTGGCAGGTGTCATGGAGCATTCCGGCATGAGTCATGCGGAGCATGTCCGAACTCCCTTAGCTGATCCTTGGCCCCGCATGAACAGATCTTTACGGAGGCACGGGCGGCGTCCGCAAAGTGTCCGCTAAGGCAAGAGGTCAATAATTCCCCAAGCCTTTCCGCGCCATGCTCCGGGAGTCGATCCACGTGAATATTCTCGTCGTCGAGGACGATCGGCTGCTCGGCATGGCGATTCAGCGGGCGCTCGAACGGCTCGCGCATGATGTTCGGTGGGTACGCACGTGCGCGGATGCGCTCGAGGCGCTGCGCGAGCCCGGCGAGCGGATCGCGCTGATCGACCTCGGCCTTCCCGATGGCGACGGACTGGACCTCCTGGCGACCGTGCGTTCCGAAGGCAACACGACGCCGGTCATCATCATGACCGCTCGCAGCGATGTCAGCGCGAAGGTTCGCGGCCTTGACGCCGGTGCCGACGACTACCTTGGCAAACCCTTCCATCTCGACGAACTCGTCGCGAGGATCCGTTCGGTCGCACGGCGTGTGCAGAGCCGCGCCGACCACGTGCTCCTGGCCGGCGACCTCCGACTCAACCTCGATACCAGCCAGCTGTATCTGCGCTCCGAACAAGTGGTATTGACCCCCCGGGAATACGCACTCCTCCGGGCACTGATGGAGCGGGCCGGTCGCATCGTGCAACGGGACACGATCGAGCGGCTCGTCTATGGCGACGAAAAGACCGTCGGAGCGAATGCCATGGAGGTGCTCGTGCACGGATTACGCAAGAAGCTCGGAGCGGACGTCATCCAGACGATACGTGGCGAGGGCTATCTGCTCGCACCCGGTGGACCTTGATGGCACCGAGTATCGTCCATCGACTGCGCTGGCGGATCTTCCTCCTGAGCCTTATCGTCCTGGTGCCGATGGCCATCGGCGCCGCGCGCATCGCCTTGCTCGATATCGACGCGTTCTGCGATGCGCGCCTGGCGCAGGCGGCGTTGACGATGGAGCATGTGGTTTCGCAGATGGGCGTGGACTCCCTCGCGGTCGCCGAACCAGGCGACGCGCTTCCCGTCATCCCCGTGTTGCCACCCACAGGAAAGGTACCCACGCACGAGGTCGAGGTCGGCTACCAGGTGGCCGATCGGAACGGGAGGGTCGTCCTTGCGACGGAAAACCTTCGCCGCCTGACGCTTCCGGGCAGTGGAGCAGGCTTCCACGACGCGAGGGTCGACGGCAAGCTATGGCGGCTCTACAGCCATCAGGATGCGGACGATGGGTTCTATGTGACGGCAGGCGAACGGCACGACAGCCGCCGCGACATCCTCCGCGCGCTCTGGATGGAACACCTGCTCCCCCTCGTCCTTGGCTTGCCCCTGCTGGCATGGGCCGTCGCCTGGTCGGTGCATCGGGCGCTGGCTCCGCTGGCGCGCCTCGCGGAGACGCTGCGCACCCGGCCGGCCGGAAGCAGGCAGGTCATCGAGATCGGTGTACCGAGTCGCGAGCTCGCTCCCCTCGTCGATGCGCTCAACCTGCATATCCGCACACTCGAACACGCATGGGAGCGAGAAACGCGGCTGACCGTGGATGTCGCGCATGAACTGCGAACGCCCATCGCATCCGTCATGATCAACATCGAGGGCTCTCTGGCCGGTGACGTGGGGCTCGATCGCGCCGACGTGCTGCGCGATGCCCACGACGGGCTCGAGGCGTTGCATCGTCGCACCGGGCAATTGATGACACTGGCCCGGCTGGACGACTCGTCGTTTGTCGCCAGCACTCCCGTCGATCTTTGCGGCCTGGTCGAGTGTGTCGTTGAAGAAATGGCCCATGCCACCCGGGCGGGCACGGCCACGGTGGTCCATCGATTGCCGGTTCGTCCCGTTTGGGTGCCGGGCGATCGCTCGGCGCTTGCCGCGCTGTTGCGCAACCTCATCGAGAACGCGCTGCGACACACCCCCACTACCGGCGAGATTTTTGTCGACGTAATTGATGCGGGCGTGGCCTGTGTGCTGGAAGTCACCGACAACGGACCGGGCATTCCACGGGAACGACATGAAGCCGTCTTTGAACGGTTCCGGCGCGACAGCACGCTGGGAGATGGCTTTGGCGTGGGTTTGTCGATCGTGCAGCGGGTGGCGCGTCTGCACGCGGCCTCCGTGGAGTTCCTCGACGCACCGCAGGGACACGGGCTAGTCGTAAGAGTCAGCATCCCGCGATGGCCATCGACCACCCGGCAAGTGATAAAGGCGTAGAAAGCAGCCCTTAAGCCCCTTAGCCTCATTCGCGATGCAATGATTCTCAGCGAAACGTAAGGCGATCGAGACGCAAACGATCGCGTGCATCGGAAAGACGTGCCGTTGCCAGGTAGACCGCTGTCATGGATGCGAAACAACTGCCGCCGGCAAGAAGGAACATAAGCAGGATCTGGTACTTCACGGCTTCCATCGGATCCAGTCCGGCGAGAATCTGGCCGGTCATGATGCCCGGCAACGTCACCACGCCGGCGGCGCTCATCTGGTTGACGATCGGGATCATGCTGCGGCGAATCGCGTCGCGAGATAGTTCCGCGATGGAGCGGCGAAACGTATCGCCCAGCATGAGCCGCGCTTCGATCGCGGAAGCTTGCTGGCCGACGCCATCGAACACGCCGCTGAACGCGATACTCGCCGAGTTCAGCACGTTGCCGAGGATGATTCCCGCCAATGGAATCGCATATTGGGGTGAAAGCAGTGGATGGGGCCGTATCGCCGTGAGCAGCGCGAACAGGCAGGTGAGCAATGCGGGCGTCGCCACGCTGGCCAGGCTGATGAGCCACGTTCCCCGACGCAACCGGTGCGACGGCCGTACCGCCGCCTCACGCGCGGCGACCAGCACCATGGCGAGGATGACCAGCAGGGTCAGCCACGCCTGTCCCATGGCGAAGACGAAGCGAAGCAGGAAACCGATCGCCACGAGCTGAACGACCATGCGCAAGGCGGCGACGAGCAGGCCACGATGAAACTTCAGGCCGAAGACGAGGGACGCCACGGCATCGACCAGGATCAGTGTCGACGCGATGGCCAGGTCATAAGGATGCAGGACGATGACATTCATGCCGGCAACAACCTTCCCTTTCGCATGACGAACAAGTGGTCGCCCATGCGTCGCGCCTGTGACCCGTCGTGCGTCACCATGATCATGCCGAGGCCACCCCTGGCACGCTCCGCGAGCAGCGCTTCCACAGCGGATACCGCCTCCGGATCGAGTCCGCTCGTGGGTTCGTCGAGAAGGAGGATGTCGGGCTGCCTCGCGAGGGCGCGGACAAGCGCCAGGCGCTGGCGTTCTCCGGTGGACAACCCACGGACCTCGCGTTCCAGTACGTCGCCTGGCAGGAGCAAGCGCGTCGCAAGCGTCGTCGCGCTATCGATCATGGAAGCATCGAAGTGCTCCGCGACCGTGGGCGCCCACCAGCCCGCCTGCGCAGGTACCAGCATCACGCGACGACGCCACTCCGAGGCAGGCATCGACTCACGCGTGCGTCCACGGAGCACGATCCGCCCCTCCCCAGGATCGAGATCGGCTAGCTGGCGGAGAAGGAGCGACTTGCCGGCACCGGACGCTCCCGTGATGCACACCGTCTGGCCAGCATCCAGACCGAGGGAAACAGGACCCACGCCGAATCCGCTAAGCGCGTGGACAGAAAGCAATTGCGAATCGATGCTCACGAAATGCCGTGTTCCTGCGAAAGTCGGGGCGGGATGCGAGCCACATCATGGCTTTTCGTCGTACCGCGGGCAAAGTGTTTCGAATCCATTACGACTGCCTTAGCCACAGCTTAGTCATGCAACACGCGATGTAAGCATGCCGTCATCAAACGGACAGGTGAGTCTAAGGTCCGTTTGGCATCGTAGCGTGGACGCCCGAACCGTTCGGGCATTGCCATGAGAAGCTCGATGTCCACGGCTGTGTCGATCAAGCAGGTTGAACCTTCTGTTGCGCCGCGTGCGCCACTCCATGGACGGACCCATGCTTTCAGGCGCCGTGCTGTCGCATGGATGCTTCGTCGCCTGCTGCCACCTCCCGCCAACCTCGTGCGGGACGGACAACTGCCGCGCATCGGCATTCAGCGGATCCTGGTCTGCCGTCCGAATCATCGGCTCGGCAATACCGTGATGCTGACCTCGTTGATGAGCGAGATCGAGCGGCATTTCCCGGGCGCCGAAGTCGACCTGCTCGGATCGGGCGAAGCGACCCGCAGCATCTTCGGTGGATTCGCCACGCTGGGCGAGCTGTTCCTGCTGGACCGGCGCGCGCTGCGCCGCCCCCTTGCGACCATCGCGACGCTGCGCAAGCTCACCAGCAAACGCTACGACCTGGTCATCGACGCCGCCTCGGGCTCCTCTTCGGGGCGCATCGCCGCGGGCATGGCGAAGGCCCGCTATCAACTGAGCGTCGACGGAAGTGGTGCCGACACGCCCGTGCATTTCGCGGCCCGCCCGGTCCACGCCCTGAGGCGCGCCCTCGGCGAGGCACACGGTGAATCGGTGCCATCGCTCGACCTGCGCCTGACGACTGCGGAGCGCGAGCGCGGCGAAGCGACGCTCAAGCGCGTACTCCAGTACACCCCGGACGACCATACGCCCATACTGGCCATCTTTCCGAACGCCACCGGGCGGAAGCGACTCGACGCCACATGGTGGCAGACGTTCGTAACAGAGCTTCTGCAGCGTACGGGTCCGCTCCGTATCGTGGAACTCGTGGCCGCGGATGGCCAGTCGCGAATCGCCAATGCCTACCCGACGTACTTCACCAGCGACCCGCGCAAACTCGCCGCCTTCATCGACGCCGCCGGCAGGTATGTCAGCGCCGACTGCGGCGTGATGCACCTCGCCGCCGCGACCCGTGCCACGACGGTCGGCATCTTCGGTGCTACCGATCCCGATCGTTATGCCCCGTTCGGTGCCGGGAACATGGGTTTTCGCAGTGACGAGGGTTGCCCGGTAGCCGCCGCATCGCGCGTGGCGGCTCACTTCCGCCAGGCCGGTCTCGTGAGCGCCGAAGCCAGTCAGTCGCCGGAGGCGGCGACCGAGGACGCCAGGGGGAGCATGTAACCGAAACCCCGGACGGTGCGGATCGCTTCCGCACCGAGTTTCCGGCGCAGGCCATGGACGAGTACTTCAAGCGCGTTGGAACCGACCTCCGCATCGAGGCCGTAGACCGAGGTCTCGATCACGTCACGCCGAACGATACGGCCAGCGCGCTCCATGAGTATCTGCAACAGCGCGAACTCCCGCCGGGTCAGTTCCAGCCGTTCGCCACGATGACTCACCTCCAGGCTGCCGAGGTTCATCACCAGCTCGCCGACTTCAAGCATGTTGTCGGCAAAGCCCTGTGCGCGGCGGGTCAACGAACGAACCCTGGCCGCGAGTTCGTCGAGATGGAAGGGTTTACCCAGATAGTCGTCTGCGCCCGCATCCAGGCCCTCGACGCGAGACGCCACGGCATCCCGCGCCGTCATGACGAGCACGGGCGTCCTGATGCCCTGGCGACGCGCCTCGCGCAGTACATCGAGACCATCCTTGTGCGGAAGCCCGAGGTCGAGCAGGACGAGATCCACGTGCCTGAGCCGGAGAGCCTCCAGCGCTTCGGTACCCGACCTCAACCACAGGACCGTGTACGTCATCTGTTCAAGCACGCGCTTGATGGCGGCACCTAGCCTGGCATCATCTTCGACGACAATGATGTTCACGACATCCTCCTGCGCATGCACCAACGCCATGCTACGTATCATGCGCTGAACGACGCGAAGACCACGCGTTCCGGCGAATCATAAGAGGCGCATCGTCGCAGGTCGCCTGTGTGCCGCACGCACCTTACCGGCAAATTGCGCTCACCGAAATCCTCGCGACGCTTTCGCCGCCAGCGCGCCGAACGCCTCCACCGCCGCACTGCGGTAGCCGTCGCGCCGATACAGCAACGCGGCGGTGCGTTCGAACAGCGACGGCTCCAGGGTGATGGCCACGAGATCCTCGCGGGCGACGGCCGACGGGAGCAAGGTGGACAAGCTGCCGCGTCGGACGATCTGGACAACCGCACCGATCGAATCGACTTCCATCGCCACGCCGGGATGGATTCCATGCTGGCGGCAATAGCGATCGATGTGTTCGCGCGTGGAGAACGAAGGACCGAGCATCACCATCGACTCATCGTTCAATGCTTTCAACGGCACCTTGCGCCGCTTCGCCAACGGGTGCGTCCGGCCCACGACAAGCGCCATCGTTTCGGCAAGGAAAGGATGCACTTCGATGTCCGGCGAACGCACTTCATCGAAGGCGATGCCGATGTCGACGGCATCGTCGAGAAGCATGTCTTCCATGCGCTCCTGCGACATCTCCTGCACGTTGATGGCGATGCCGGGATGGAGTCGATGGAAGGTGTCGACCAGGGGACCGATCAGGTAGGCGGTGAACGTCGGCGTCATTGCGATGCGCAACGAACCACGGCTGAGGTCGCGCACGTCGTGGATCGCGCGCTTTCCGGCGTCGATCTCCTGCAGCGCGCGGCGCGCGTGCAGCTGGAAGGCCTCCCCCGCGTCGGTCAGGCGGATGCTGCGCCCCGTGCGATCGAACAGAGTGGCCCGCAGGCTTTCCTCCAGTTGCTTGATCTGCTGCGACAGTGCCGGCTGCGACACATGCAACGAGGCCGCGGCCCGCGTGAAGCTGCCGTGGTTGGCGACCGCCAGGAAGTACTGGATATGGCGCAGGAGCATGGCTTTATCCATAACGATAGGTTATCGACTGAATAATAAATCAGTCTTGGACCTTATGCATTGCCAGGCGCAATCTCTGCCCACCGGCCCGCCCCAGCAGAGAAAACAGCCATGCAAGACATCGTCGACGGCTTCCTCAAGTTCCAGCGCGAAGCCTTTCCGAAACGTCAGGAACTCTTTCGCTACCTCGCCACCCAGCAGCACCCCACTACCCTGTTCATCTCGTGCTCCGACAGCAGGCTCGTGCCCGAACTGGTGACGCAGCGCGAACCGGGTGACCTGTTCGTGATCCGCAACGCAGGCAACATCGTGCCGTCCTATGGTCCCGAGCCGGGTGGCGTCACCGGCACCGTCGAGTACGCCGTGGCTGCCCTGCACGTCACCGACATCGTGATCTGCGGCCACTCCGATTGCGGCGCCATGTCGGCCGTTGCCAAATGTGCTTGCCTGGACCACATGCCGGCGGTTGCCCATTGGCTGCGCTATGCGGACTCCGCGAAGGTCGTCAACGAATCGCGGCAGCACGCCGATGAGCGCGCACGCATCGACGGCATGGTCCACGAGAACGTGATCGCCCAGCTGGCGAACATCCAGACCCATCCGTCCGTGCGCCTTGCCCTCGAAGAGGGTCGCCTCACCCTGCACGGCTGGGTCTACGACATCGAGACCGGCTCGATCGACGCGCTGGACGGAGCGACGAACCGTTTCGTTTCGCTAGCGCAGTTCCCCCGGACCAGCGCCACCACCACGCACATCCCCGCCGCCGCCTGACTCCACCTCCGATAAAGGAACGACCATGATCCAGACCCAGTACAGCCAGGCTCCACGCCTCGCTCTCACCGATACGATCCTTGCCGCCAAGGCACGCAAGGACCTTAGTTTCGAACAGATCGCCGATGGCACGGGCCTCAGCCTGGCGTTCGTCACGGCGGCCCTGCTTGGCCAGCATCCCCTGCCCGCCGACGCAGCCAAAGTGGTGGCGGCCAAGCTCGACCTCGACGACGATGCCCTGGCGCTCCTGCAGACGGTGCCGTTCCGCGGAAGCATCCCGGATCGCGTGCCGACGGACCCGACGGTGTATCGCTTCTACGAAATGATCCAGGTATACGGCACGACGCTGAAGGCGCTGGTCCACGAGAAGTTCGGCGACGGCATCATCAGCGCGATCAACTTCCGCCTGGACATCAAGAAGGTCGACGACCCCGAGGGTGGCTCGCGTGCCGTCATCACGCTCGACGGCAAGTATCTCCCCACGAAGCCTTTCTGATCCGTCGCTATCAGGGCGCCGCGCGCCGCCAGCGCGCCGGCGTCACGCCCATGTGTGACTTGAAGGCGCGCTGGAAGGCCGCCTCGGACTGGTAGCCCACCGTTTCGGCCACGGCGCCGGTCGACGCACCCGGGCGGCGAAGTTCATTCGCGGCGAGTGTCATGCGGAGGTCCGTCAGCAGCTCGTTCGCCGAGCGACCGAACTTCTCCTGGAACAGCCGTGCGAATGTCGCGCGGGACATATGGCAGAGCTGCGCTAGCGCGGGAAGCGTCCAGGCTTTCGCCGGCTCGTGCAGCATCGCTTCCAGGGCCGGTGCAAGGCGCGGGTAACCGGCGACCGCGAGCAACCCCGTGGGCGCCTCGTGCAGTTCGGCGGCCAGACGCAGGGTCAATGCGAACAAGGCCGTGGAAAGCGCATCGAGCATGGCTCGCCCTCCCAGCGCGTCGCGCGCCGATTCCGTCCGCAGCAGTTCCACCAGGGCAGAGAACTGTGAGCCCGTGGCCGAATCGTGCGCTTCATCGCTCGCCGAACTGACCACGAGGCGCTCGGGCAGGTAGTCACGCATGATGCGTTCGTGTTGCGGCGAGAGCAGGAAGTGGCCGCACAGCAGATCCAGCGCTTCCTCCTTGCCCTTGTTCTCGCTGAAAACGAGGTTGGCGGCAGTGCGCAGATGCGCACGGCGCGGTGACTTGCCGCTGCCATCGTGCAGAACATGCACATCGCTGCTCCGGAGCAGCAGGATGTCACCGGCGACGAGTTGCCGCGGCGGCCCGCCAGCGGGGTCCTCGAGCAAGGCCGACCCGGCCAGCAGCACGTGGTAGGGAATCTCGCCGGCCTGCGCGGGGCCTTGCTCGATACGCCACGGCGCACCGTAGACGCAGCGCAGATCAAGCCGCCCGCGCACGGGCGTCATGTCCAGCAAGCGGCTCAGCCAGTCGAGAGGTGGCGACATACGAATTCCGTGGCAGGTCCGGCGTCAGACCTTATGGTAATCGCGATACCAGCGCACGAACCGGGCGACGCCCTCCTCCACCGATACCTGTGGCACATAGCCGACGGCGCGGCGCAGTTCGCTCACGTCCGCCGCGGTATCGGGCACGTCGCCCGGCTGCAACGGCAACATGTCCATGATGGCCTCGCGGCCAAGGCACTCCTCGAGACGGCGTATGTAGGCCAGCAGTTCCACCGGCTGCTCATTGCCGATGTTGAACAGGCGGAATGGCGCCACCCCGCTGAACGAAGGATCGGGTGACGCGCCGTCCCAGTGTTCGTCCGCCACCGGTGGGCGGTCGAGACAACGGATCACGCCCTCCACGATGTCGTCGACATAGGTGAAGCTGCGCTGGTGGCGACCGTGGTTGAACACCTTGATCGGCTCGCCACTCAGGATCGCCTTGGTGAACAGGAACAGCGCCATGTCCGGCCTTCCCCAGGGTCCGTAGACCGTAAAGAAGCGCAGGCCCGTGCACGGCGTGCCGTACAGGTGCGCATAACTGTGCGCCATCTGCTCGTTCGCCTTCTTGGTCGCGGCGTACAGCGTCAGCGGATGCTCGGCGGACTGATGCTCGGAAAACGGCATGGCGCGGTTGGCGCCATAGACCGAACTCGTGGATGCGAACACCAGGTGCTCGACAGCGTGCGTCCGGCAGCCTTCGAGGATATGCAGGAAACCGGTGACGTTGCTGGAAACGTAGACATGCGGGTTCTCCGCCGCGTAGCGCACGCCCGCCTGCGCGGCCAGGTGCACCACGCGCTGCGGACGGTAGCCGGCGAACAGCGCTTCCATCGCGGCACGGTCCGCGAGATCGGCATGCACGTGCGTATAGCGTGGATGGTCGCGAAAGCGATCGAGGCGCGCCTGTTTCAACGTGACGTCGTAGTAGTCGTTGAGGTTGTCGACACCGATCACTTCGTCGCCGCGCTCGAGCAGGCTCATGGCCACGTGCGAGCCGATGAAGCCTGCCGTGCCCGTCACCAGCACCTTCATCCCTGTCGTGCCGCTCATAGCCGTCCGTCCACGGCGTCACGCGGCAGCACGTACTTCACGTCGTACACCACCGCACCGGGTTTGCCGAACGCGCGGATCCCCTCCGCGCCAAGTTCGTGGAACTGGCGGTGCGCCACGGCGACGATGATCGCGTCATAGGCACCGGCAACCGGCTCCGCCACCGTCGACAGACCGTAGGTGGCCTCCGCTTCCGACGCATCGACCCAGGGATCGTGGACATCGATGCTCGCGTTGTACGACTTCAACGAGGCGATGATGTCCACGACGCGCGTATTCCGCAGGTCCGGGCAGTTTTCCTTGAACGCCAGGCCCAGCATCAGCACGCGGGCGCCCACGGGATTCAGGCCCTTGCAGACCATGAGGCGGATCACTTCGCCGGCGATGTACGGGCCCATGCCGTCGTTGGTGCGACGGCCGGCCAGGATCACGTCCGGATGGTGTCCCACTTCCTGCGCCTTGTGCGTCAGGTAATAGGGATCGACGCCGATGCAGTGGCCACCGACCAGGCCGGGCCGGAACGGCAGGAAATTCCACTTGGTGCCCGCCGCCTCGAGCACTTCCAGTGTATCGATGCCAAGTTTGTTGAAAAGGATGGCCAGGTCGTTGACGAGCGCGATGTTGAGGTCGCGTTGCGTGTTCTCGATGACCTTGGCGGCCTCGGCGACCTTGATGCTGCTGGCCTTATAGGTACCTGCGTCGATGATGCTCGCGTACAGCGCGTCGACGAAGCCGGCGGCTTCGGACGTCGAGCCCGACGTCACCTTGCGGATGCTGTTGACCCGGTGCAACTTGTCGCCGGGGTTGATGCGCTCGGGGCTGTAGCCGGCGAAGAAGTCCACGTTGAACGCGAGGCCCGACGTGCGCTCTAGGATGGGCACGCAGACTTCTTCGGTGCATCCCGGGTAGACCGTGGACTCGTAGACCACGATGTCACCGCGCTTGAGCACCTTGCCCAGGGTTTCGCTGGCGCGAACCAGGGGCGTGAGGTCGGGCCGCTTGGCGCTGTCGATCGGCGTCGGCACGGTCACGATGAAGACGTTGCAGCCGCGCAGGTCGTCGAGGTTGCCGCTGTAGCTGAGCTGCCCCGCCGTGGCCATGGCGGCCTGGTCGACCTCGAGCGTGCGATCGTTCCCCTCGCGGAGCTCCGCCACGCGCGAAGCGTCGATGTCGAATCCCAATGTCGGGTATCGCTTGCCGAATTCCACTGCGAGCGGAAGTCCCACGTAACCCAGCCCAATAATGCCGATCTTTACCGCGTCGAGTTGCTGCATCGGGCTTCCATCAAGGAGTCATCCGGCGGCACCGGGAATAGCCCCGGCATGGCCGCGAAGCGTGGAAGCCTAGCGGATCGCCCACGCACCACGCCAGATGGCGGGTTCCCACTTCGCGCCAGCCGGCCATGCGGTACGCGCGCCCCCAATGAGACTCTTGAGCATATTTTCAAGTGAAAATAGCATTAAATAACTCGGCCTGGGCCCGTAAAGTCTCCTCACCCAAACGAGGAGCTTCCGCATGAAAACGCTGATCGACGGCCTGGCAAAGACCGGCCTGTTCAAGACCGACCTGGATTACCACGTGCTGCGCGCGTCGATGGTCATCATGTTCTTTTTCTTCGGCTACCAGAAATGGTGGGACTACGAGGCGCAGACGCTGATCCCGTTCATCAGTAACGGCCCGCTCATTTCCTGGATGTACCCGGTGTTCGGCATCCGTGGCGCCAGCTGGTTCCTCGGCGTGTCGGAATGGACCTTCGGCGCGTTGATCCTGCTCGGATACTGGAGCAAGCGCCTGGGCATGCTC
Source organism: Luteibacter sp. (assembly GCA_035603855.1). Classification (GTDB taxonomy): domain Bacteria; phylum Pseudomonadota; class Gammaproteobacteria; order Xanthomonadales; family Rhodanobacteraceae; genus Luteibacter. Next base: position 15,929 of record DATNJP010000155.1, read on the forward strand.
GGTGCCGCCGGTTCGGTCGTGACCTTCGTGCTCACCGTCACGATCATTCCCTTCATGCCGGATGGCTGGGCGGCGTCGGCGGGTGGCTTCCCGGCGATGGTCGGCAACGTGCCTTTCCTGATGAAGGACGTCGTCCTGCTGGCCGTATCGATCTACCTGCTCAAGCAGGATGCGGAACGCGTGCGCCAGTCGGCGGCGACAGCCTGATACGAGGGTGCGAGGGCGTGCGACGCCGCCGGATGACGGCATCGTCCACGCCCTCCGCTATCGTGGCATCAGCCGCCTTCGGTGGCGGGTAGTTCGTTCACATCGCGCACGCTGTAGACGTCGATGGCATACGGCGCCTTAGCATCGCCGGTGGCCTTGAACCGGCCGAACACCGTGGCATCGGCGCGTGCGCCCTTGGCCGCCACGCTCCGCCGGAACGACAGCACGTCGCGCTTGCGACCCGAGTTATCGTCCATGCTGAGACTCACCGTCGCCTTGCACTGCGCGTCCGAGAGCAAAGTGACCTTGCCGTCGGTGGCGGCGATGCCGCGCACCGTGACCGTGGTTCCCACATAACGGTCGGCCGTGCCGACGACGGTGCAGAGCGTATCCGGCGGCGCATCGTCCGTCCGGGCCACGGCGTTTCCCGTGGCACATGCCAGAACAAGGGCGACTCCCGTCGCCCGAGCGAAAGTTACCGCATTCATAGGCTTTCCCCCTTGATACCGGCCCTCGCGGGCCGCGCCGCTTGGACGGCTAAACCAAGAAGACTGCGTCTGCGGCGGCGCGTCAATAAGAAAAATGGGCAGGTCCGGCCGAATCCGCAGCCGATTCAGCGGTCTGAAAGCGGCCTTGGCCGGCTGCCCGGGGCGCGTCGCCCCATCACTTCCAGCGATAGGTCACGCTCGCGTAGTAGTAACGTCCGTTCCAGCTCAACGGGGAGAACAGGCTGTACTTGAAGTTGCCGCCCGTGGAATTGGCGAACTTGGTCTGCTCGGGGCGCGCGTTGAACGCATTGTCCGCGCCCGCGGAGAGGGTCCACTGGTCGATGGTGTAATCCGCCGAAAGATCCAGCGTCCAGCGATGGTCGAAGTTCTGGTCGAGTGCGTTGCCGCTGTTGCTGTAGACGGTGTAGTCACCGTAACGCTGCACGTTCGCATGCCCCGCCCAGCGTCCATGCAGGTAATCCAGGCCGAGATCGAGCTTGGTCCGTGGATTGGTGTCCCCGAGCAGGCCCAGGCGTTCGCGCCGCTCCACGCGCTGCACGGCAACGCCCAGCTGGTCGAGGATCGGGGGGTTCGGCTTCACCCTGGTTACCTCGTTCTCGTTGTACGCCCAACTGAGCGTCGTGTTGAGGCGATCGCCATTGGCGAAGTCGAAAGCGTACTGGCTCACGACATCCAGGCCGCGCGTGCGCGTGTCCACCGCGTTGGTGAAATAGCGGATCGACTGGTAATTGGCATCCACGCCGTTGGCCGCGAGGTAGTCATTCACGGCCGGCGTATTCACCGGGATGTTCGACGAGAGATTGATGCGGTTGGTGATCTTGATCCAGTACGCATCCACGCTGACATTCCAGCCCGTCAGGGGCTCGAGTACGAGGCCCAGCGTGGCGCTGCGCGACTTCTCGGGCTTCAACGGCTGGGCACCGAGCAGGGTCGCCGCCCGCGCGTCGACCGGGAAGGTGCCCGACTGCACGATCACCTGCCCCTGGCCCAGGTCCTGCAACTGCGAGGAGATGTCCGCGTAATGCTGTTGCACAAGCGTCGGCGCACGGAAGCCCGTGCCGACGCTGCCGCGCAACGCCACGCGTGGCGTGAAGTCGAAACGGCCCGACAACGAACCCGACGTCGTGCCGCCGAAATCGCTGTACTTCTCATGGCGGCCCGCCAGGGACAGCGCGAAGCGATCGGTGAGGTTGGTTTCCAGGTCGATGTATTCGGATACGTCGTGGCGCTGCCAGTTGCCTTGCAGGTCGCCGGTGATACCGCCGTTGGGGCCGTACTGCGACACGGCATCGCCCGGCGTCACCTTATAAGCCTGGCGCAGGTATTCCAGGCCGAACGATACGCTCACGGGATTCGGCAGCCAGGACACCGCGAATTCCTTGCTGATGTCCAGGTTGCCCGTCTGCTGGTTGGTCTTGTAGTCGGCCCCCTGGATGAAGAACGGGGTATAACCGAAGGCGTTGTACCAGTCCGCGTTGATCGCATGGCTGCGTTGGTCGTACTCGTTCGAGCCGTGCGTGGCGGACAGGTCGTAATGCCAGCCGTCGCCCAGCTCGCCACGCAGGCCGGCGGTGATGCTGGTGTCGTTGACGATCGGGATGCTGATCGGCAGATACCCGTTCGGATAGATCGCCGGGACGTTGGTCGAATCGCCGCGGTGGCGATAGAGGCTGGCGGTCTCGTCGCGGTCGCGCCGGTAAAGTGCCTCGACATAGACCTCCGCCGCGCTGCTGAAGGCGTATTGGCCCACGAGCGACACCTTGTTGGACTGCACGGCGGGATCGCCCAGCCAGTAGACCTTCTGCCCGTATGTGCTGCCGACGGCGGCCGGCGTGAGATCGCGTCCGGCCCGATTGGTGCCGTCGTTGTTCTGCGTGTCGATGGCGACATGGATGGAACCCTTGTCGCCGAGCTTGAAACCCGTGTCCGCCGTGAGCTGCCGCTGCAGGCCATCGCCCGCGTCGTAACCGCCGAACTTGGCGGTCACCTGGCCACCCTCGCCCGCCTTTTTCAGGATCACGTTGATGACACCGCCGATGGCGTCCGAGCCATAACGCGCCGACTGCCCATCACGGAGTACCTCGATGCGCTCGATGGCCGAGATGGGAATGGCGTTGAGATCCACGGGGTTCGAACCGCGTCCGATCGCGCCGCCCAGGTTCAGGAAAGCACCCGCGTGCTGCCGCTTGCCATCGATGAGCACCAGCACCTGGTCCGGGCTCAGGCCGCGCAGCGTGACCGGACGCGCCACTTCGGCGCCGCTGATCGTGGTCGGCTGCGGAAAGTTCAGCGAAGGAACCAGTCGCGCCAGCGCGCCCGTGAGCTGCGTCGCCCCGCTCTGCTGCAGCTGTTGCGGCGTGATGACGTCGATGGGCTGGAGCGAACTCGAAACGGTGCGTTCGGTACTGCGGGTACCGGTCACGATCACGGTGTCGAGCTGGCTGGGCCGGGCCGAGTCGGCCTGGTTGCCGGCCGGCGCGTCCTGGGCATGGGCAAGCGGTGCACCGAGGATGAAGGCCACGGCGAGGAATAACGGGTGACGGCGGCGATGAACGAGCGGAAGCATGGGTCGGGATTCCCCTGGGGACGAAGGCAACGCCGGCGCCTCCGGGCGCCGGATGAACACGGACGGCCATGCGACGACGGCGCAGGAAGGCACCGCCGGCCTCGGACGACCGGAGAAACGAAGGAAGTGGGAGGCCGCGGTCAGGCCGCGGGAAGCGCTAGCGCCTCAAAGGCGCCGCGGGCGGATCAGCCCAGTCGACAGCGACAACAGCACGCGCGCATCGCCGGACAGCGCGGCGTAGCCGCGAAGGTCGTCGGGATGGTGGGCGCGCTGTGGTGGTGTGCGTTCACTGGGAGGAAGGATCGCCAGATGGGATGCGAGGGGTATTTGTTGCACCGCACCGGACGTTTGTCAACCGTCCGTTCGGACGTCCAATCGCCTCATCCCGGCGGATGAGCGATACTGTCGCCCTCCCCTCCCCCGGCGATCCCGCGCATGACTTCGTACGACGATGACTTCACCGACGAACGCGACTACGACGACGAGGACGGCGACGACTCGGTCGAAGCGCAGGTGTGGCAGCTCCTGTTGCTGATCAATCCCGGCGACGAAGAAAGCGCGCTGAGGCAGTTCACGGAATACCGCGAAGCCGTGGAAGAAGAAGGCGACGACGATCCCGTGCGGCTGGTTGGCAGGGTGACCGATTGGCGTTCCGGTTTCGAGGTGGATGCCGACGACACGCGCACGCTGGTGGAAGCCATCAACGAACTCGTCGAGCGCTGGAACCTGACGCTCGATTGGGATGGCGATCCCGACGACGACGAATTCCACGAGGACATCGACGGCGCTGAGATTTTTTCCCGCGCCTTCGACCAGCTCAACCAGCGCGGTTACACGCTTTGGGCACGCGAAGCCGATGACGACATCTACGCGGGCTGGATCACGGCGTCGCGCGATGACGAGGCCATGCGCGTCATCGCCACCCGGCTCGGTATCAACCTGCGGCTTGGCAGCCAGGTGTAACTCAGATATCGAGCACCGTCTTGCCGCGCCGAGGTCTTCCTTCCGCTTCCAGGAAAGCCTCGCGCGTGGCGGACAGCGGATAGGTGCGATCGATCTGCACCGTTATCCGTCCGTCGACCACCCTGGCTAGTATCTCGTCCAGCTGAGCGGGATCGGGTTTGACGATGAACCAGTACGCCTCGATACCCAGGGACGCTGCGCGTTCGGGTGACGGCGCGTCTTCCGCTTCGCCTGAAATCGTGACAAGACGGCCCCGGCGTTCAAGAAACGACCAACTGCGTTCAAGCAGGTCGTGCCCCACGGTGTCGAATACGACATCGACATGACCTGCGGACTCTTCGAATCGCTGCGACGCCGTGTCGATGACGAGATCGGCACCCAGCGCCGTGCACAACGCGACGGCATCCGCGCCCCGCGCCGTGGCGACGACGCGCGCACCAGCGTCCCTGGCGATCTGGATGGCAAACGTGCCCACCGCGCCGGCACCGCCATGGATGAGCACCGTTTCACCCTTCTTGAGCTTCGCGAAATCGAACAAGGCCTGCCATGCGGTGAGTGCCCCGATAGGCAGCGTGCACGCGTCGATGGCGGTCACGCCGTCGGGCAGGTGCGTCACCTCGCCAGGAAGGACGCTCGCCAGCTCGGCCGCCGCGCCATTTCGCCAGAAGTCGATCAAGCCCACGACGCGGTCGCCGGGCGCGAAGCCCGATGTGGCCGCACCGGTTTCGACGACCTTGCCCGCGAACTCATGCCCGATGATGACCGGCAATGGGCGCGGCGACCCGTCCGGCAAGGGCTGGCTGCCGTTGGTCACCCAGGCCGGTTCGCCAAAGGTCAGGCCCACGGCCTCCACCTGCACGATCAGATGATCGTCCTGAAGGACCGGTGCGTCGGTTTCGCCGACGTTGATCGACAGATCGCCGCGCGCGGCATCCGCGATCCATGCCGCTTTCATCGTCTTGCGCATGGCAGTACCCCGGGTTCGTGAGGGAATCAGCATGCGATGCTCCCATGCACGGATACCCGATGTCGTGAACGGTCTTACCCCGCGACACCCTTCCCGTTCGAGAGGCGCTCTTTCAACAGGTCGATGAACGCTCGCACTTTCACCGGAGGAAGGCGCCCTGGGTACACCGCGTGGATGCCACCCTGCGGCAGGCGGTAGCCGGGAAGCAAATGAACAAGCCGTCCGGCGACGATATCCGCTTCGGCGACATAGTCGGGCAGCACCGTCATCCCAAGCCCGGCCACAACGAATCCGCGTGCCGCCAGCGTGCTGTTCGCGCTCGCCACCGTGCGCATCTGCACGGCATGTTCTTCGCCGTCGACGCCCGTGAATGTCCATCGGGTCGGCGACGAAAGCACGGTAAGCGCGATCCATGCATGCGCCGCGAGCTCGCCGGGCGTACGCGGCATGCCGTGCGTCGCGAGATACGCCGGCGACGCCACCAGGCATTGACCGAAACTCGCGAGCTTCGCCGCGCGCAGGCTCGAGTCGCGCAGCCAGCCGAGGCGTATCGACAGGTCGAAGCGCTCGGCGATGAGGTCCACCAGCCGGTCGCCGACGACCAGCTCCACGCGCACCTGCGGAAACCGCTGGGCGAATTCCGCGAGGGCAGGCGCGACGATCGACGGCCCGTGATCCTCGGCCGCCGCCACGCGCAACACGCCCATCGGCGTATCGCGGCATTCCCCCAACTGGACGATGGCCGCCTCGGCGTCGGCAAGCACGCGGGCACAATCCTCATGGAAGCGCGCACCGGCATCGGTCAGCGACATTTTCCGCGTGCTGCGGACGACCAGCTGCACGCCCAGTTCTTCTTCCAGCTTCGCCAGGTGCTGGCTGACCATGGCCTTGGTCGTCCCCAACTGGTCGGCGGCCGCCGTGAACGATCCTGCGCGGACCAGGGCGACGAAGACGGCCAGGCGATTGAGGTTGATGTCGGCCATGGAGCGCACTGAGATATTGTAAAGCCCTACTTTACGATG
>DATNJP010000156.1:0-3096 GCA_035603855.1 Luteibacter sp.
GGGCCTTCCGTTGTCAGGACGCCTTGCGCGCCCTGGTCGTGGCGGCTTTCTTCGCCGCCGTTTTCCTTCCGGCCGCTCCCTTCGTGTGAGCCGCCTTCTTCGCTGACGCCGACCGGCTCGATGCCGTGCGCTTGGCCGCGCTCTTGCGGCCTTGGGCGGATAGCGCCCGCTTTGATGTGGCCGAATGGCCTTCGCGCTTCAGCGCCGCGGTCGTCGCCCGCGAACGCGCCGCCGACTTCGTTGCGGTGGCCTTCTTCGCGGTCGCCTTCGTGGTGCTGCTCTTCCTCGCGGCGGTCTTGCGAGCCGTCGTGCCGGCGGCCCGCTTGCGCGCGGTCGACTTCTTCGCGGCAGTACCGGACGAGCGCTTCCTCGCGGCCGCGCGCGAATCCTGCGCGGCTTTCTTCTTTGTCGCCTTGCTCGCCGTCTTCGACGGCTTCGCGTTCACGCCCGCGCGGCGCGCCTTGGACAAGCCGATGGCGATCGCCTGCTTGGCGGAGCGGGCTCCGTGCTTGCCTTCGCGAACGTGCTCGATTTCCTCGTGCACGAACTCGCCGGCCTGCGTCGAGGCCGACTTCCCTTCACGCTTGTCCTTTCGTGCCCTGGCAGTGGTTTTCTTCTCAGGCATGACGTGGTCTCCTCCGCGGAGTGTGGGTCAAGGGATGCGGATAGCTAACGCCTCGGGGATCTCGCTAGGTGGCGTGCTGTCGTCCTCGGGATCGTCGGGGTGGGAGGGACGTTCCTGTGGCCGGTCCTTCGATGGATCGGTGCCCGGCATTTCCGGGCGAGGCTTCGTCGGTTTTTCTTCGGGCAGCACGGGAGACTGGCCGGGCGTTTCGGGAACGTGGGGACTCTGCATCGCGTCGGCATCGGTCGGTGGCGTCAACCGCGGAGACTGCGCGGCCCGATGTGACGCATACGTATGCTGCGCGTCACGCCAGGCCGATCACCTGCATCACGAGCCATGCATTCGCCGCGGAGATCACCGCGAACAGCAACCAGGCGGCGCATGAAACGAATCGCGTATTCGCGAACCCGCCCATGAGGTCGCGGTCGTCAGTGAAACGGATCAGCGGGTACATCGCGAACGGCAGCTGCACGCTGAGCACCACCTGGCTGGCCACGAGCAAGGCGCCGATGGCGCGATCACCCATCGTCACGACACCGATGAACGCGGGCACGATGGCCAACCCGCGCGTGATCAGCCGGCGCTGCCAGCAGGGAAGCTTCCAGCGAAGGAAGCCATCCATGATCACCTGCCCGGCGATGGTGCCCGTGAACGTGGAACTCTGTCCCGACGCGAACAGGCCGATGGCGAACGCCACCGCGGCGACGCTGGTGCCGGCGATGGGTGCCAGCAAGTGATACGCATCGCTGATATCCGCGACATCGGCATGCCCATGGCCATGAAAGGCGGTGGCGGACACGATCAGGATCGCGGCGTTGATCAACAGCGCCAGGCTCAGCGAACCGATGGTGTCGACCCGGGTGAGGCGAATCGCTGCGCGCTTGCCCTCCACGCCGGAGACCGCACGGGTCTGCACGATGGAGGAATGCAGGTAGAGGTTATGCGGCATGATCGTCGCGCCGAGGATGCCGATCGCGAGATATAGCGGCTCCGTCGCCGATACCGCGTGCAGTGATGGCACGAAACCCGCGGCGACCTGCGCCCAGTCAGGGCCGATCAGGAACAGCTGGACCACGAAGCAGATGCCAATGGTGCCGACCAGCCCGAGGATGATCGCCTCGACGCGGCGGAAGCCCCTGCCCTGCAATCCCAGGACGATGAAGGTGTCCAGCGCGGTCAGCGCCACGCCCACGGGCAGCGAGACGCCGAACAACAGCTTGAATGCGAGGGCGCTGCCCAGCACCTCGGCGAGATCGCACGAGATGATCGAGATCTCCGCGAGCACCCACTGCACGCGCCCGACCGCCTTCGGATACCGCTCGCTGGACAGGCGGGCAAGGTCTTTCTGGGTGGCGATGCCCAGGCGCGCCGCCAGGCACTGCAGCACGATGGCGGCGAGACTCGACAACAGCACCACGAAGAGCAGCCGGTAGCCGAATCGCGAACCGGCTTCGATGTCGGTCGCCCAGTTACCGGGATCCATGTAGCCGACGGACACCAGCAGACCGGGCCCGGCGAAGCGCGCGGCCTTTTTCCACCAGGGCAGGTCGGCAGGGACGACGATGGACCCGGCGACTTCCGACGGGCAGAACGGCGCGGTGGCCGTCTTCGGCAGGGGAAAAAACATGCCCGCATCCTAGCGGGATTCGCTCATGCCGTATGCACCTCCCTACGACGCGCATTGCACGCGCATGACCTCCGGTGAAAGGCATCGCACGCTGGCTTCACGCAGCGCTAATCCCGAAACGGCGTAAACCGGTCCCGCTGCGAACGACGCAGAGCCAACGAGGAAACCGACGTGGACAAGAACCGTACCGAAGGCATGAAACACGAAGTGAAAGGCACCATGAAGGAAGCGGCCGGCAAGATCACAGGAAACCCGGCAAAGGAAGCCGCGGGCAACATGGAAAAGAACGCCGGCAAGATCCAGAAGGAAGTGGGCAAGGCCACCGACCGCGCCCGCGACAAGGACCGCCATCACTGATCGCTCACTCGCGGGAGCCGTTTGGCTCCCGCGGCGCGTTTCAGGCCGTCGCGGCGATTTCGTCCCGGCGCGCCCTGAAACGCGAGCGGAGCCAGCGATTCGCCGGTTCCGAAAATCCCCTGGCGAGCATCCAGCCCAACGCCCATGACAGCAGCACCGCTGGCACGTACCAGATCCAGCCGTATGCCTTGTCGGTTCCACTCATGCGCGCCACGCCCACGAGTGAGAACACCACGAACATGTGGGTGAGATAGATCTCGTAACTCGCCCTGCCCATCGCCCGGAGCCAACCGAATCCGGGCCACGCGCGCCCACCCTCCGGCGAGGCAAGCACGAGGCACACGGCCGCGCCAATCAGCACGAGCATGTAGCCGTCGTGGAGCGCGTGCCACAACCAGCCGCCGGAAAACATAACAAGGCCAAGCCCGCTTAACCCCACAACCCCAAGCAGCACCCGTGTCCGTGGAGCAAAGCCCGTGTCTGTGGA
>DATNJP010000157.1:0-4500 GCA_035603855.1 Luteibacter sp.
GCGAGCAAGCCGGCGCAGTACGCGCTCGGCGTCATGTATTTCAACGGCGACCAGCTTCCGCAGGATCGCCCGCTTGGCCTCGCCTGGCTGGCACTCGCCGCCGAGCGCCACGATCCCGTCTACGAAAGCAGCTTCATCACCGCCTATCGCCATGCGTCGCTCGAAGAGCGTCAGCAGGCGAACGTGCACTGGAAGGCGCTGCGTGATACCTATGCCGACAAGGTCGCCGCGGTGCGGGCTAAGCGCCACTTCGATCTGCGCACACACGCGATCGAAGCCGCGATCAACTTCAGTGGATGGCTCACCATCCCCGCCATGACGCCCGGCGAAGCATCGACGGGCCCCATGGTCGGCTACAACATGGCTGCGCTGGAACGCTACTTCCAGCAGCGCGGCGAAGCGTACTTTCGTGGCCTGGACGGCACGACGGTGGCTGGTGGCGAGCGACGCGTGCTCGTGCCGGTCGGGCAATTGGCCGATGTTCCCGGATCGTGACGTCGGCTGCTGGGAGGATGCATAAGAACGGTCCTTGCGATGCGTGCCCCGGGGGGGTAACGAAGGAGTCGAACATGAAACACCTGACATCGTTTGTTCTGTCTCTTGCAGCACTCGCCGTCGTTCCCCTCGCCATGGCAGGCGAAAGGCCACAGCCTTTGCCCGACCAGAAGGACATCGTGTCGCGGTCGTTGATGCCGTGCCCCGGTGGTCTCGAGCGCTTCCTTCCGGGTGATTACTACTTCTGCGCGGCCGCACGGAGTTACTGGAGCGGCCATGAAGGCCTGGCCCGCGAAAGCCTGAAGGACGCCGCCAGGTGGGCCAGCAAGCCAGCGCAGTACGCCCTTGGCGTCATGTACTTCAATGGCGATCACGCGCAGAAGAATCGCCCGCTGGGTCTCGCCTGGCTGGCGCTTGCCGCCGAGCGACATGATCCGGCGTACGAGCCCACCTTCATCTCGGCGTACCGGCAGGTCTCGCCCGACGAACTGGCCCAGGCCAACGCGTACTGGAAGGAGTTGAAAGACACCTACGCCGACAACGTCGCCGCGCCGCGTGCCGAACGCCGCTTCGATCACGAGTACCAGCAGATCGCCTGGGCGGTGAATTTCGGTGGCAGCATCTTCATCGACGGCGTGACCCTGCCGTACGGCTATACGGGCACCCCCGAAGGCGCGCCGCTACAGAGCGGCTTCTCGCTCGGCCGCCTGCTGCAGACACAGAAGGCCATGTACTTCTACGGCTATGCCAGCCACGTGTTTGTCGGCGATGCGGAACTGGTGCCGATCAGCGACGTCGTGGCCTCGCACAAGACGCCAACGACGGAGTGACGATCTCCAACGGCCGAAACAGGCCGGGCAGCGAATGCCACAGGCACGAAAAATCTCCCCCGGCCAGAAGGCTGGGGGAGTGAAGGAGGCTCCCGGGGAGGAGCGTCTCAGGGGAATCGGTTAAACGGGTTGCCAGTTCGGGTCGGGTTCCGCCGCCCCGGCGATCGGCGCGCTTCCGTGCGTGCCGATCGCGCCAAGGCCTTCCATGGCCGGTTCCACGAAGTCGTCGAAGAGATCCATGGGTTTTTCTCCCGTCAGTGCAGGCCGAACAGCAGGCCCAGGACCAGTGCGCCCACGGCAAGGGCGACACGCAGCGGCTCGAAGTCGCGGTCCAGTTCGGTGTTATCGGCGTCGGGCTTGGTTTTCATGGTTTCTCCTCCGGCGCCGGGTGGCGCGCCGTCATGGACAGTTGATGCCCACGCGCGGCGGGCGGTGCGTCCCATGTAGGGCAATCCGCAGACGGTTTATGGCAAATCGCGGGCAAAGACTTTGTGCAGGGCTCACCGTCGGCGCGGGATGGGGCGAAATCCGGGCAATTGGGCCGCAGGCCTTGCGGATGGGGCGCCCCCATAGCACGCTGCGCACGCCGATCCACTCCAACGGAATGCCCATGGCCCGCAGTATCGCCATCGTCGAAGACGAACCCCTCATCCGCGCCAACTACGTCGAAGCACTGAACCGTTTCGGCTACGAGACGCGGGGCTACGGGTCGCGCTCCGACGCTTCCATGGCCTTCGCCATGCGCCTGCCCGAACTGGTCATCATCGACATCGGCCTGGGCGACGAGCCCGAGGGCGGCTTCGACCTGTGCCGCGAACTGCGCGCCAAGTCGGCCACGCTGCCGATCATCTTCCTGACCGCGCGCGATTCCGACTTCGACGTCATCTCCGGCCTGCGCCTGGGCGCCGACGACTACCTGTCCAAGGACACCAGCCTGCACCAGCTCGCCGCGCGCATCGCGGCGCTGTTCCGCCGCATCGAGTCGCTGAAGACGCCGGCCGCGAGCGAGACGGTGATCGAGCACGGTCCGCTGAAGCTGGAATCCGAACGCATGCGCGTGCTGTGGAATGGCATCGAGATCCCGCTGACCGTCACCGAGTTCTGGATGGTGCATACGCTGGTGCGCTTCCCCGGCCACGTGAAGAACCGCGACCAGCTGATGCGCGAAGCGGAGCTGGTGGTGGACGACGCGACGATTACCTCGCACATCAAGCGCATCCGCAAGAAGTTCGTGGCGCTGGCGCCGGACTTCGATGCGATCGAGACCGTGCATGGCGTGGGCTACCGCTGGACACCGTGAGGGCATCGCCGCTGAAGCGGCTCCCACACAGAGCCGCGAAGCCCGCACAGCCGCCCCGGCTCTGTGTAGGAGCCGCTTCAGCGGCGATCCCGCAGCACCCCCAAAGCAGCCCCATGTGGGAGCCGCTTCAGCGGCGATCCCAGCACCCCAAAGCAGCCCATGTGGGAGCCGCTTCAGCGGCGATAACCACCCCCCTCTGACCCCATGACCCTCCGCCGCAAGCTCCTCCTGGTCGCCCTATGCACCCTGGCCCTTCCCGTGGCCGGGTGGCTCTACGTGCGCCAGATGGAAACGCTGCTCCGCGAAGGCCAGGCCCAGGCCCTGGTGGCATCAGCACGCGCGATGGCGCGCAGCCTCGTGGTGGTCGACGCCCCGCTGCCGCCAGCGGGCCCCGCGTGGTACCTGCAACACACGCCGGTGCCCATCACCGTCGACGGTTACGCCGACGATTGGGCCTCCCTCAGCCCCTGGGCGCAGACCTTCGGCAAGAACGCGCGCGTGATGCTCGCCGAAGACGACCACTGGCTGTACTTCTACATCGACGTACGCGCCACGCATCGCCGCCGCGCCGACGCCGGCGACCGGTTGGCCTTGAACGCCGATCACCTCATCGTGTCCATCGCCAGCGGCGAAGACACGCAGCGTTACCTCATGGCCAGCGCGGCACCGGGCCCGACCACGGCCATCGCGCTCGACGCGGAAGCGGGCGTGCTGCCCGATCGCATCAATGCGCAGTGGCAAGAAGACGGCAGCGGGTTCCGCGTCGAATTCCGCATGCCGCGCGGACTGCGCCTGGATCGCTTCGGCGTGGGCGTGCACATCGCCGCCGATGGCGATCCGGAACCGCTCACGGCCGAAAGCCGTCCGCTGCTCGACTTCTCCACGCCGCTGTCGCAGGAAGTCGCACGCCTGGCACCCGATGGCGTGCGCGTACGCGTGCTGTCCGACGATGCCTGGCTGATCGCGCAAAGCGGCAAGCTCGAATTGCCCGACCTGCCGTACAGCGAACGTCCCGGCTGGTTCGCCTCGCTGGTCTAACGCTCGCTGCTCGCCACGCGCCTGGACGACGAAAGCGCATGGGCCGAAGACGCGCCGCGCATCGACCTGCCGGAAGTGCGCGAGGCGCTGCAACGCAAACCCGCCACCGCATGGCGTGCCGGCGAAGCGCGCGGCAGTGTCGTGCTTGCCGCGGCGTTGCCCATCGAGATGCGCGGCAAATTGCACGGCGTAGTGCTGCTCGAACAGCCCAGCCGCGCCGTCCCGCTGCTGGCGAATCGCGCGCTGTTCGGTCTGCTGCTCACGAGCTTCGCGGTGTTGCTCATCGCCGGTGGCGTACTGCTGATGTTCGCAACGCGGCTCACCTTCCGCCTGCGCCGTCTGCGCAACGCCGCCGAGCGCGCGCAGGCCAACGACGGACGTCTCGATGGCCCGTTCCCGCTCACCGACGCCACCGACGAACTGGGCGACCTGGCGCGCAGCTTCGAGCGCCTCTTCGAGGTCGTGGGCGGCTACACGGATTACCTGCGCACGCTGGCGTCGAAGCTCTCGCACGAACTGAACACGCCGCTGGCGATCGTGAAGTCGTCACTGGACAACCTCGACCATGCGGGCCTGCCGAAGGAAGCCGAGCCCTACCTGGCGCGTGCGCGCGATGGCGTGGCACGACTCGGTGCGCTGGTGCGCGCGATGAGCGAAGCCAGCCGCATGGAGCGCGCCATCGCGTCGGCGGAAGCGGAGGACGTCGATCTCGCCGACATCGTGCGTGGTTGCGCCGAGGGTTACCGGGGACTGGCGGGCGACCGCCGCCTCGAGGCCGAACTGCCGTCGACGCCCGTCTTCATGCATTGCGCGCCGGAACTGATCGCGCAGGCTCTG
>DATNJP010000158.1:0-2841 GCA_035603855.1 Luteibacter sp.
AGAGGCACAAGTGTGAGAGGCACAAGTGTGAGAGGCACAAGTGTAAGAGGCACAAGGGTGAGAGGGGCTTGTGTGAGAGGGACTTGTGTGGGAGCCGCTTCAGCGGCGATCCCGCGGCAGCGGGCAATTATCCCGCCAGCACCCTATCGCCGCTGAAGCGGCTCCCACACAAGCGGGGCCCACACAAGCGGCTTCCAACACACCCCTCCCAACAAGCCCACCCAGCAAAACCACCTATTCACGATTTCCCTGCTAGCCTCGACGCGCTTTTTCACCGCCACAAGGGCAGGGAACATGACTGGCTTGACCGACCTTCTCGATCGCCTCGGCATCAACCACGCCATGAGCGTGTTGATCGTCTCGTACACCATCCGCATCGGGCTCGCGCTTCTCCTCCTTGTCGCCGGCTTCTGGCTGGCGGCGCGCGTCGCGAACTTCGGGCGTCGCGCACTCGAGCGTGCACGCGTCGACCTCACGCTGGCGCTGTTCCTGCGCAACCTCATCTACGGCGTGCTGCTGGCGTTGCTCTTCATCAACGTGCTCGGCACGGTCGGCGTGCCGACCACGTCCTTCATCGCCGCACTCGGTGCCGCCGGCCTGGCTATCGGCCTGGCGCTCAACAGCTCGCTGTCGAACATCGCGTGGGGCGTGCTGCTGATCCTGTTCCGTCCGTTCCGCGTGGGTGACTTCGTCACGCTCGGCGGCATCGACGGCACGGTGGAAAGCGTGAACCTGATGCACACCTATCTGATCACGCCCGACAACCGCCAGGCGGTAGTGCCCAACGCGAAGGTCGGCGGCGACGCGATCATCAACTACAACGTGCGCGGCACGCGCCGGTTCGAGTTGAAGGTTGGCATCGGCTACGGCGACGACATCGGCAAAGCCATGCAAGTGGTGCAGGACCTCTTCAACGCCGATCCGCGCATCCTCAAGGACCCCGCGCCGGGCGTGTGGACCGAAGCCCTGGGCAACTCCAGCGTGAACCTCGTCATCCGCGCGTGGACCAGCACGGGCGACATGTGGGAAGCGCAGACCGCGTTACTGCGCCGCATCAAGGAGCGCTTCGACGAATCGGGCATCACCATCCCGTACCCGCAGAGCGAAATCCGCCTGGTAGGCCAGCCGTTTCCCGAACAGTTGGGTGCGAACCCGTTCCAGCCGGCGAAGTAGTGGTGGGCTTGAGTGAGCAGAAGCACCACTTGGAATACAAGTAACCCGTGTGGGAGCCGGCTATGCCGGTGTTCCCGCGGTAGCGGGAAAGGGTGCCGCTAGCTCCTATCGCCGCTGAAGCGGCTCCCACAAGGAGCGCGCCCGGACTTGGGCACATGGCCTTGGGGTATTCGGCTTGTGTGGGAGCCGCTTTAGCGGCGATAGGTTCTGGCCGGGGCCCTCCCAGAACCCCTGCGCAAACCAGAAATCCACCCCAACAACCGTTTGAATCGTGGAAAACGGGTCCTGACGCGTGCCTGAGGGATTACAATCGACCGGTTGCGCCGCAGCACGGCGCGCCTCATTCCCCCGCCCGCGGGTTCGTCCGCCCGCAAGCGCCTGTTTTTAGGAGGTTCCATGGCCGACGTCAAAGAAGCCCGCGTCCCCGATATCGGTGGTAAAGCGGTCCCCGTCATCGAAATCATGGTCAAGGTCGGCGATCGCGTCGAAAAAGACCAGAGCCTCGTGACGCTCGAATCCGACAAGGCCACGATGGAAGTTCCGGCGCCGTTTGCCGGCGTCATCAAGGAAGTGAAGGTCAAGGTCGGCGACGAAGTCGACGAAGGTGCCGTCATTGCCCTGGTCGAAGCCGAGGGCGACGCCCCGGCCGCTGCGCCGAAGGCTGAGGCTCCGAAGGCGGAAGCCCCGAAGGCCGAGGAGGCTCCGAAAGCCGCTCCGGCTCCCGCTCCGGCCCCGGCCGCCGCCAAGGCGCCGTCGGCGTCGAAGTCCGGCCCGGTCGACGTCAAGGTCCCCGACATCGGCGGCAAGCCGGTGCCGATCATCGAGATCATGGTCAAGGCTGGCGATCGCGTCGAGAAAGACCAGAGCCTCATGACGCTCGAGTCCGACAAGGCCACGATGGACATCCCGGCGCCCGCCGCGGGTGTCATCAAGGAACTGAAGGTAAAGGTCGGCGACGAGGTCAACGACAACGACGTCATCGCCATCCTGGAAGGCGAGGGCGGTGAAGCCGCTGCCGCCGATGCGCAGCCGGCTCCCTCGACCGAGAAGCCCGGCGTGTCGGAAGCCCCCGCCACGACGCAGCGCGAAGCCGCACCCGCTCCGGCGAAGACGGCCGACGCTCCGGCGGGTGGTACGCCGCGCACGCCGCCGGTGTCGTTCGACGCCAGCGTCATCATGCCGGCCAATGCGCCGTACGCCAGCCCGGCCGTGCGCGCGTTCGCACGCGAGCTCGGCGTCGACGTCGCCCAGGTGAAGGGTAGCGGCCGTGGTGGCCGCATCCAGCGCGAAGACATCACCGGTTACGTGAAGCAGGTGATGACCTCCGGCGCGCCCGCTGCCGCAGGTGGCACGGTGGCCGCCGGTGGTGGCCTCAACCTGCTGCCGTGGCCGAAGGTCGACTTCTCGAAGTTCGGCGAAGTGGAAGAAAAGCCGCTCGGCCGCATCCCGAAAATCTCCGCCGCGAATCTCGCTCGCAACTGGGCGATGATCCCGCACGTCACGCAGTTCGAAGACGCGGACATCACGGAGCTGGAAGCCTTCCGCAAGAAGCTCGGCGAAGAGAACAAGGATCTCAAGATCACCCCGCTGGTCTTCCAGATCAAGGCGGTGGTCGCGGCGCTGAAGAAGTTCCCGCAGTTCAACGCGTCGCTCGATGCCTCGGGTGAA
>DATNJP010000159.1:0-4705 GCA_035603855.1 Luteibacter sp.
GGCCTCGGCGAGCGTCGTGGCAATGCCGTCTCCAGCGCCCTCCAGGCTGCTGGTGGTTCGGCTGGCCAGGTCAACGTGACCAGCTACGGCAAAGAGAAGCCGACCTGCCGCGAGCACAACGAAGACTGCTGGGCCAAGAACCGTCGCGTTGAGATCGTCTACACCGCGAAGTAAGTAATGAAGAAGACTCTGGCTACCAGTTACATGGCCAGGCTTGGCGTGGCGGGCGCGATTGCGTCCGCCACGCTTTTTGCTTTGCCGGCCACCGCCCAGGACACTCGCCTCAGCCTCGCCGACCGTGTGTCGCGGCTTGAACAACAGGCGCAGGGACAGGCCGGTACGACGTCCCTGGTGAACCAGGTCAACGATCTGCAGCAGCAGCTTTCGCAGATGCAGGGCCAGATCGAAGAACTGCAGCACCAGAACCAGCAACTCCAGGAATCCCAGAAGGCGCAGTACGCGGATATCGATTCGCGACTGAGCCGTCTCGAAAAGGGTGGCGCGCCGCAGGGTCAACAGCCCGCCGCGTCCAGCACCACGCCGTCGTCCCCCGCGTCGACGCCTGTCGCGCCCGCCGCCGCGCAAGCCACCCAGGCTGCCGCCGCCGCTGCCGCGAACGGTCCTGCCGCCGCTCCCGCGGGCCAGCCGCCGAGCAGCGACCAGCAAGCCGCGTACGACGCCGCGTTCAAGTCGCTGCGCGCCGGCGACTACGTCACCGCTTCACGTGGTTTCCGAGACTTCCTCGTGAAGTATCCGGACAGCCCGCTCGCACCCAACGCTTACTACTGGCTGGGCGAGTCGTACTACGTGACCATGAACTACCCGGTCGCGATCGAGGCCTTCCAGCGCCTGGTCAAGCAGTATCCGCAGAGCGACAAGGTGTCCGATGGCCTGCTCAAGGTCGGCTATTGCCAGATCGAGCTGAAGCAGCAGGATGCCGCCATCGCCACGCTGAAGCAGGTCAGCACGAAGTATCCGGGCACCAAGGCCGCAGGCCTCGCACAGGAACGCCTGCGCCGCCTGCAGCGCCAGACGGCCAACTGACACCATGAACGGTAGCACCGCAACTCCGGCGGACGTCTCGCCGGTCGCGCCCGTCGCGGAGCGACTGCGGATCACCGAGATATTCCACTCCGTGCAGGGCGAGGCCGACGCGATCGGCTGGCCCACCGTGTTCGTGCGCCTTACCGGCTGCCCGTTGCGCTGCGTGTGGTGCGACACCGAATACTCCTTCCACGGTGGCCAGTGGCACGACATCGACGCGATCCTCGCAGAGGTGGCCAGCCATGGTGCCCGCCACGTGTGCGTGACGGGTGGCGAGCCGCTGTCGCAGAAGCGCTGCCTGATCCTGCTGCGCAAGCTGTGCGACGCCGGCTACGAGGTCTCGCTCGAGACTTCCGGTGCCCTCGACGTGTCGCAGGTGGATCCGCGCGTGCGCAAGGTCATGGACCTCAAGGCACCGGATTCAGGCGAAAGCGCGCGGAACCTCTGGTCGAACCTCGACCATCTGTTGCCGCACGACCAGGTCAAGTTCGTCATCGCCAGTCGTGCCGACTTCGAATGGTCGCGCGATACCGTGCGCGAGCACGCCATCGATCGCAAGGCGATGGTGCTGTTCTCGCCCGTGTGGTCGAAAGTCGAGCCGCGTGAACTCGCCGAGTGGATTCTCGCCGAACGTCTGCCCGTGCGTTTTCAGCTGCAACTGCACAAGCTGCTCTGGAACGATGCCGCGGGCCACTGATCTCCCAAGGTAATGCCATGAACGCTACGAACACCTCCCGCAAGGCCGTCATCCTCGTGTCCGGCGGCATGGACTCCGCGGTCACGATCGCGATGGCGCGCGAGCAGGGTTTCGAGGTGTATGCGCTGAGCGTCGCCTACGGCCAGCGCCATAGCTCCGAACTGGAAGCGTCCGAGCGCGTGTCGAAGATGCTTGGCGCCGTCGTGCACAAGACCGTGCATGTCGACCTGCGCAGCATCGGTGGCTCGGCGCTCACGGCCGACATCGATGTGCCCGAAGACGGCGGCGAAGGCATTCCGGTTACCTATGTGCCGGCACGCAACACGATCATGCTATCGATCGCCCTGGGCTGGGCTGAAGTGCTCGGTTCCAACGACATCTTCTGTGGCGTCAACGCCGTGGATTACTCCGGTTACCCCGATTGCCGTCCGGCCTTCATCGAGGCCTTCCAGACGCTCGCCAACGTTGCCACCAAGGCGGGCGTGGAGGGGGCGGGCATCCGCATCCATGCGCCGCTGATGGAGATGGGCAAGGGTGACATCGTGCGCGAAGGCATGCGCCTCGGCGTTGATTTCTCCGCGACCGTCAGCTGCTACCAGGCCGACGCCCAGGGCCGCGCGTGCGGTCACTGCGATGCGTGCCGCCTGCGTGCCGAAGGCTTCGCGAAAGCAGGCGTGCCGGATCCCACGCACTACGTCTGAGGCACCGTGTGCAGCAGGGGCGCGAGGTACTGCTGCACGATCCACCAGAAGCCGCCGAGCACGCCGACCAGCATGGCCAGCGTGCCGCCAAGCACCCAGGCTTTGGTCGCCGTGTGCGACATGCGTTCCTCGAGGATGCCGATCCGCGATGCGAGATGGGACAGCGCCGATGTCGTCGCCAGCCCATCCACGCGTTCTTCGATCACCGCGACACGTACGGCCACGTCGCGTAGTTCGGTTCGGGTGGCAAGGTGTTTCATGCGCTCGCCAAGGACACACAGGATGTCGCGCAGCGAGCGCGTTTCGTTGCCGTCCGGGAGCTCGCCGATCGATGAACCATCGAATTCGTAGGCGGGTGGAGTGGTCCGAGGATTCATCGGTGTGTCCTGATGACGTTAGCGTGTCAGTGACGGTAACCGATAACGACGCCGGCTGACTTGAGAAAAAAGCCCAAGATCCGTCAGGTAACGGCGCGCTATGCGTCAGGCAAATAGAGGCGCATGCAGCGCTAGGACAACGATGTCGCCGGCCGGCTTCCATGCTCGGGACCTCCCGGCCATCACCTCATCGATTATCCAAACTCCGGCCCTTGTGCCCAGAGATATGCCCATGGCTTCCGCGTGGGGCCACATACGAAGATATCGGGGTGATCCCGGCTCTCTTCATTGACGACACCCCAGGCATTCACCGAATGCCCCGCGAGTCGGCAGTCGTTGAAAAGCTCGTCAGCACGCGCTCGTGAACTACCCAGCACGATGACGGTGGTCGGTGGTGTCTGCGGATAGCCACGCAGCCACCCGGAATTGATGGCGGTGATCGGCATGGGTAGGTGATATTCCTGCCCCAGTACGGCGATGGCGCCATACTCGCCATAATTCCCCACCACGATGCCCAGATGCGCTTGCTGTTCCGCCGGTAGCGCATCGCGAATGGCAGCAACATGCGCGGCAAGTTCATTCCAGCCGACTTGTTCACGCAGGTCGCCGTTCTTACGAAGGGCGAAGTCGCGCAAGGGACCGCTTGATGCGAGCGGTACGATGCAGAGCGCCGCATAGACGCCGATGGCGGACACGCCAGCGAATAGCAGTGTGGCGATCCCACGACGCCACGCGGGTCGCATCGGCTGCAGCCATCGCTCTCCGATGACCGAACCCATGGCGAGGAGCATCGGGTACGCGGCACCGGTGTAGTAGAAGCGCCCTTGCGCAAGCAGGAAAAGCAGCACGGGTACGGCATACATCCACGCGAGCATGCGATAGCGACGACTGCTGAAGTATCCACACAACCCTGCGATCCAGACCGGCGCGGCGAACAGGTTGGCATTGATGAGGAACTGGTCGCGCAGGAAACCGTCAGCGCGCCCAATGTTCACGTCGCGAGCGTGAATCGACTGGAGAAATCGATAGGAAATGAAGTCGTGGCGGATAAGCCACGCCAGGTTAGGGCTGAACACGAGTAGCGCGATAGCGCCGCCGGCCCAGAACCAGCGATTCGTGACATGCCGCCGTGCATCGGTGAGCAGGGTACCCACCAGGACACCGGCCAGCTCGAAGGTGATCGAATACTTGGTCTGGAGGCCGAGCCCGGCAAACAGGCCGATGGCCATCCACCAGCGAGGCTCGTCATCACGCAACAAGCGGATCGCGCTCCACGCGATAAGCACCCACCACAGCGTGTCGAAGGAGGAGTACTGGAATTCGGTTGCGTTGGCCATCGGCACGGGAGACAGTGCGACCGCGATCGCCGTGAAGACCTGGGCCAGGCGGCCACCCCCCAGGTCGCGAGCCATGAGCCCGCTGACCAGGATGACCAGGGCCTGGGCCACCACCGAGAACATCCGCAGCCCGATGAGCGACAAGCCGAACATCTTCAGCCCGAGATGTTCCAGCGCGGCGGTTAGCGGAGGGTAGGGTACGAAACCCCAGTCCAGATGTTGCGCATCGGTCAGGAACTGCAACTCGTCCCGGTGGAAGCCGTATTGACCATTGGTCAGCGCGTGGGCCACGCCACAGAGTACGGCGATCACCAGCACCGGTATGGCGCTGGCGTGTGGGTGAGGAATGACGGTTGACGGGATGAGTGGGTCGCGACGGCGCACGATGGGTTTCCCAGGAACGGTGAACCGGGATGATGCCCCGGTTGGGGGTTCCTGGACTAAGCGCACATGCCGGCGCGATAGGGCCGGGTGACGAATGGTGGGCTGGCAGGGACGAACGGGGACTTCTCCGCGCCCACGTGCCGGAACACGTGCGTCACGTGGCAG
>DATNJP010000160.1:0-4363 GCA_035603855.1 Luteibacter sp.
AACTTTCTGGAAACGACGTTCCAGCGCGGCGTCCTTCTCGACGTACTTGCGGTATTCGTCGAGCGTGGTCGCGCCGATGCAATGCAGCTCACCGCGCGCCAGCGCGGGTTTCAGCATGTTGCCCGCATCCATTGCGCCGTCGGCCTTGCCGGCCCCGACCATAGTGTGCAGTTCGTCGATGAAAAGGATGACCCGGCCTTCCTGCTTGGAAAGGTCGTTGAGCACGCCCTTCAGGCGCTCCTCGAACTCACCGCGGAACTTCGCGCCCGCGATCAGCGAACCCATGTCGAGCGAGAGCACGCGCTTGTCGCGCAGGCCTTCGGG
Organism: Luteibacter sp.; assembly: GCA_035603855.1. GTDB lineage: Bacteria > Pseudomonadota > Gammaproteobacteria > Xanthomonadales > Rhodanobacteraceae > Luteibacter. Next base: position 325 of record DATNJP010000160.1, read on the forward strand.
CACTTCGCCATTGACGATGCGCTGGGCCAGGCCCTCGACGATGGCGGTCTTGCCGACGCCAGGCTCACCGATCAGCACGGGATTGTTCTTGGTCCGGCGCTGCAGCACCTGGATGGTGCGGCGGATTTCCTCATCACGACCGATCACGGGATCGAGCTTGCCGCTCTCGGCACGCTCGGTCAGGTCGATGGTGTATTTCTCCAGCGCCTGGCGCTGTTCCTCCGCGTTTTCCGACTGCACCTTTTCGCCGCCGCGCAGCTTCTCGATGGCGGCTTCGACGCGCTCCTTCGTGGCGCCGGCCGCCTTCAGCGCACCGCCGACCTCGCCACGATCCTCCAGCGTCGCCAGCACGAACAGCTCACTGGCGATGAACTGGTCACCGCGCTGCTGGGCAAGCTTGTCGGTGAGGTTGAGCAGGCGGTTGAGGTCGTTGCCGAGGCTGATATTGCCTTCCTGGCCGCTGACCCGCGGCAGGCGGTCGAGGATCTCGCCGATGCGCTGGCGCAGTGCCGGCACGTTGACCTGGGCCTGCGTGAGCAACGGCGCCGTCGACCCACCCTGCTGGTCCAGCAAGGCGGCGAGCACGTGCGCCGGCTCGAGGATGTTGTTGTCGCGGCCCACGGCCAGCGACTGGGCGTCGGCCAGCGCCTGCTGGAACCGGGACGTGAGTTTGTCCATTCGCATCAAGGTGTCTCCCAAAGGTGTTGGCGCGCCCCGGGCCCTCCCCGCGACCGCCTCTGGCCTCACAGATGCGGGTGAGAGCATGCACCTTCAACGGTTAAGGGCATGAACAGGTCAGCACTTTTTTCACGGGCCCGCGTGCATCCTGAGCGGATAACCGCCCGTTGGAGCCGCCGTGACAGCCGCCCGCGACACCCTGCCCCCGCCGCCGGCGGACCTCGTGATCCCGTCATCGGCGCTGTTCCTCGATGCCGACGGCACGTTGCTGGCTTTCGCCGACGCCCCCGAAGGCGTGGTCGTGGCGGACGGGCTCCTCGATACGCTGGACGCGCTGCACGAGATGCTCGGCGGCGCTCTAGCGCTGGTGAGTGGTCGCACGATCGCCCAGCTCGACGGCATTTTCGGCCGACGGACCTGGGCGGCGGCGGGACAGCACGGCCTGGAACGCCGCGACGCCCAGGGGCACACGACCATCCTGCCTGTCGACGCCGACGAGTTCGCGCGCCTGCGCAAGCGCGTGCACGAGGTGGCCGAGGATCTTCGCGGCGTGCGCGTGGAGGACAAGACCTGGTCGGTCGCGCTGCATTGTCGCGAGCACCCGGAATACGAAGACGAACTCAGCCGGATCGCTCCCGCGATCGTCGCAAGGTTTCGCGGATTCGAATTGCAACCCGGCAACTATGTCTACGAATTCAAGCCGCGTGGCGTGGATAAGGGCCTCGCGGTCGACGCCTTCCTCGAATCGCCGCCATTCCAGGGCCGCATGCCGGTTTATCTCGGTGACGACCTCACCGATGAGCACGCATTCGCGGTCGTCAACGACCACGGCGGTGCGTCGGTACGCGTTGGTGCAAGAAATCCCACGCAAGCGACGTTCACATTGTCTAGCCCGGCGGATGTCCAAGCTTGGCTGGATGCCGTGAAAGCCACGTTGATGCGAGGAGCCGCAAGCGCAAGATGAGCCGATTAGTCGTCATATCGAACCGCGTGGCGCTGCCCAAGCAGACGCAGACCGGCGGACTTGCTTCCGCCATGAACGCGGCATTGCAGGAAATGGGCGGGCTGTGGTTTGGCTGGAGCGGCAACCTCGCCGCCGAAACCGGAAAGGAATTGCACGAGGTCGAGGACGGCCACATCAGCTACGCCACGATCGACATGTCCAAGGCGGACCATGACGATTACTACAGCGGTTTCGCGAATCGCGCGCTGTGGCCGCTGTTTCATTACCGCTCCGACCTGGTCGACTACCGGCGCGACCATCTTGAAGGCTACCTGCGGGTCAACCGCGTGTTCGCCAAGCGCGTCGCCAAGCTGATCAAGAAAGACGACATCATCTGGGTGCACGACTACCACCTGATCCCGCTCGCCGCGATGCTTCGCGAACTGGGCGTGGAGAACAAGATCGGTTTCTTCCTGCACACGCCGCTACCCGCGGCAGGCTTGCTGATCACCCTGCCCCGCCATCGCGAATTGCTGGAATCGCTCGCCTCCTACGACCTCGTCGGCCTGCACACGCAGCGCGACCTGCGCGCGCTGGAAGACTATTTCCTGCACGAACTGGGCGCGGCCATGCGCACGGGCGGGCGCATCCGTGCCGCCAACGGACGTATCTTCCGCGCGGGCGTATTCCCGATCAGCATCGACACCGCCGAAGCCGTGGAGCTGGCCCATCGCGCCGAAGACAGCGGCGCCGTGGCGAAGCTCAAGGCGTCCATCGACGACCGCGCCCTGATCATCGGCGTGGACCGGCTCGACTACTCGAAGGGCCTGCCCGAACGTTTTGAAGGTTTCGCACGGCTCCTGCGCGATCACAAGGAAATGCGCGGCCGGGTCTCACTGCTGCAGATCGCGCCACCGTCGCGCTCCGACGTTCCCGAGTACCGCTCGCTTCGACGCGAACTGGAACGCAGCGCGGGCCACATCAACGGCCAGTACGCCGAACCCGACTGGGCGCCGATCCGCTACGTCAACAAGTCGTTCGCACACAAGGTGTTGGCGGGCTATTTCCGCGTCGCCAAGGTCGGCCTGGTCACCCCGTTGCGCGACGGCATGAACCTGGTGGCGAAGGAATACGTGGCCTGTCAGGACCCGCAGGACCCCGGCGTGCTGGTGCTCTCACGGTTTGCCGGCGCCGCGCAGGAGCTGGATGCGGCGTTGCTGGTCAACCCGTCCGACCTCGACGAGGTCTCCGAGGCGCTGAAGCGCGCACTGGAAATGCCGCTGAAAGAGCGCCGCATGCGCTGGCAGTCGATGATGGACGTCCTCGAACGCAACGACATCACCACCTGGCGAAACGCCTTCCTGCACGCCCTGATGGAACCGCCGAGGGTAAAACCCGAGATCTACGTGCAGACGCCGATGACCGCTCCGTAGGAAAGGCCAGCCCTTCTCCACGCAGAACCCCGCCTTGTGTGGGAGCCTGCCTTGTGTGGGAGCCTGCTTTGTGTGGGAGCCGCTTCAGCGGCGATGCCTGCCTCGTGTGGGAGCCGCTTCAGCGGCGATAGGGTGCTTGCGATGAACTGGCCCGCTGCCGCGGGATCGCCGCTGAAGCGGCTCCCACAAGAACCGGCTTACTCAGGAGGAACCTGGCTCACTCCGGATCCGACTCGAGGCTTGCTTCCGCCTGGCGCGTCCACACCAGGGACGCGAAGCGGCCACTGGCTGCGCCATCGCGGCGGTATGAGTACAGGCGCGGGTCGGTGAACGTGTCGAAGCCACCGCCCGACACATGGGTCACTCCGATGGCCGCCAGCTTCCGCCGGGCCAGCACATACAGGTCGCACAACCAATGTCCTGGGCGCGTCGGCGTGAATGCCTCCGCCGCCCCGGGATCGTGCTCCACGAAAGCGGCCCGCACTTCGGCACCTACCTCATAGGAAGGGCCACCGATGGCCGGACCCAGCCAGGCCATGATCGACCCCGCCGGCTCGCCCATCCGCATCACCGTGTGTTCCAGAACACCGCCAGCCAGCCCACGCCAGCCGGCGTGAGCCGCGCCGATGGTCCCGCCGTCCGCGCTGGTGAAAAGCACCGGCAGGCAGTCGGCGGTGAGGATCGCCAGCACCTTGCCCGGGCCCCGCGCCACGGCCGCATCGGCCATGGGCTCGTCATCCGTCACCGGCACGCCGTCCGCCACGTCCGTGCCGTGTACCTGGCGCAACCACAATGGTGGCGCCGGAAGGTGCAGCGCCAGCGCCAGCGCCGCGCGATTCGCCGTGACGGCCGCAAGGTCGTCGCCCGAGCGCAAGCCCAGGTTCAACCGCTCGAACGGGGACGCGGACACCCCCGGCCCCAGCCGGGTGGATACCGCGGCCCCGACGTTCGACGGGGCGTTCCAGTCGGGGACGATCCACGCCTC
>DATNJP010000161.1:0-11756 GCA_035603855.1 Luteibacter sp.
ACGTGGAAGGCTGGCCGCCGGTGTGCGCCGTGACGCGGCGACGAGGATCGATCCGCCATCGCGTGCGTGCCGCGCGCGCACGGCCGCGAGGAAGGCATCGGTGGCCGCCGCATCGAAAGGCGTTCCGCGCCGCTCGCCGCCGATCAGCACCCCGAGCCGCGGACCGGGCAGCATGGCGAACTGCGCGAACGCGTCGCGCCCGTCGGCCAGCCATGCGTCGTCGATGGGGTGTAGCGAACCCAGCGGCGTCAACACGTTATCGCCGCGAAGATCGTCGTGCCTCGGGGCGACCACCAAGTCCCAATGCCCGGGATCGATGCGCGGATCCAGGATCTGCACCGTGAGGCACGCGCCGCCGGACCAGCGACGGATCTGCCGCGTGGCCCACGCGGCCTGGCGACCACAACCGATGGCGATTTTCGGCCAGGGCGGGAGGAGGCTGTCCTCGTCGCCACCCAGTGCCAGCCGTGCACCGGGCAGGTTGCGCGGCGCCAGCCACGACCAGGGCGGGCGCAGGCCGACCACGACCTCGCGGATCGAGGGCGTCAGCGCTTCGGCAAGGGCCAGGGCCTGGCGCCGGTTGCCCGCGGCACCGTCGGTCAGGACCCAGCAGGATTCCCTCGATGGCATGGTCACCGCTCGCTCGAGCCCCCGATTGTTGTCAATTTCGGCACAGTTCGTTCCCGGGCGGGTTGATCCATGATCGCTTCGTGACGCTTACACTGTGGCAATGCCGGTGGTCCGGCGCTTCGTCACTGTACAAGGATATCCATGAGTGCCCCGTTGACCGACGCCTCCCTCGACCAGCTTTTCCGCACCGCGCGCTCCTACAACGCGTGGCTGGACAAGAAAGTGAAGCCGGAACAGCTGCATGCGCTGTACGACCTCGCGAAGTTCGGGCCCACCTCGGCCAACTCCTCGCCGATGCGCCTGGTGTTCATCACGTCGGACGATGCGAAGCAGCGCCTGAAGCCTTTCCTTGCCGAAAGCAATGTCGAGAAGAGCATGACCGCGCCGGTCGTGGCCATCGTGGCGACCGACTTCGCCTTCTACGAGCATCTGCCCAAGCTGTTTCCGCACACGGACGCCCGTAGCTGGTTCGCCGGCAACGAGGCATTGATCCAGACCACCGGCATGCGCAACGGCTCGCTGCAGGGCGCCTACCTCATCATGGCCGCACGCGCCCTTGGCCTGGACTGCGGCCCGATGTCCGGCTTCGACCAGGCAGGCGTCGACGCCGAGTTCTTCGCCGGCACCCAGGTCAAGTCGAACTTCCTGGTGAGCATCGGCTATGGCGACCCCGACAAGAACCTGTTCGCACGCAACCCGCGCCTCGATTTCGACGAGGCCGCGCAGATCCTCTGATTTCATTCCCGCGGTGACCGCACGGTCCCGCTGTCATCCGCCGTACCCACCTCACTGCAGGAGATACACCATGCGTGCTCTTCGTTATGTCGCCCTCGCGGCCCTGTTGGCCACCGCCGGCACCGCTGCCGCCGCCCCGGTCACCTACAAGCTCGACCCGGGCCACACGATGGTCCTTTTCAGCTGGAACCACTTCGGCTTCTCCAACCCGACCGCCAACCTCGGCCAGGTCGACGGTACGCTCGTGTACGACGAGAAGGATCCGTCCAAGGCGACCGTCGAGGCGACCCTGCCGCTCGCCGGCCTCGACACCTTCGTGCCGAAGCTCGACGAGCACCTGAAGTCGGCCGATTTCCTGGATGCCGCCAAGTTCCCGAGCGTCACCTTCAAGAGCACGAAGGTCGTCCCGGCCGGAAAGGGCAAGCTGAAGGTCACCGGTGACCTCACCGTTCACGGCGTGACCAAGCCGGTCACCCTCGACGTCACCCTGAACAACGTCGGCCCGCACCCGATGATGAAGGTGCAGACGATCGGCTTCGACGCCACCACCACGATCAAGCGTTCGGATTTCGGCGTCGGCGCGTATGTCCCGAACGTCTCGGACGACATCAAGATCCGCATCACGACCGAAGCCCACGACGCCTCGGCTGAAAAGAAGTAAGTCGCTCGCCGCGTCAGGGCAAGCGAAACCCGCGCCGGTGACGGCGCGGGTTTTTTTTTAAGCGACGGCGCGCATCGCCTGCCGCTTGACACCGTCCGTACGCATGACTATCCATGACCGATGACTTCGGCCGGATATCCCGCTTCATCGCCCCACGGCCCGCGCATCGCCCTGGTCGAGGACGACCCGACGTTGCGCGATCGCATCCTCGTCCCGGGCCTTCACGCCTACGGCTTCGATTGCGAGGCGTTTGGTGCGGCCAGCGAATGGCGCGTCGCGATGTCGTCACGGACGTTCGAGATCGTCATCCTCGATGTCGGTTTGCCCGACGCGAACGGATTCGAGCTGGCGCAGAGCCTGCGCCGTGAATCGCCCGTCGGCATCGTGATGCTCACCGGGCGCAATGCCAGCGCCGATCGCATTCGTGGGCTGAATGACGGCGCGGATGCCTACCTGGCCAAGCCTGTCGACATCGCGGAACTTGCGGCCACGCTGCACAGCCTGTTGCGGCGCCTTCGGCCGGAGGTGCCCGCCAGTGGCAACTGGCGGCTCGATGCGGGCGGATGGTGCCTGTTGTCGCCGCGCGAATGCCGAATCGCGCTCAATCATGCCGAGAGCAAGGTGCTTGCCCTGTTGATGGCCGCGCCCGGGACGGTCGTGCGACGCGAGGACATGGTCACGGCATTGACCGACGACATCTACGACTTCGATCCGCATCGTCTCGAAGTGCTGATCCACCGCCTGCGCGGCAAGATCGCCGACCAGAGTGGCGAGGCGCTGCCCCTGCGCGCGGTGCGTGGCGCGGGCTACGTCATGCTCGCCTGAGGGCTGGCGGCGAGCCCGCGCACGCGATCGATCAGCGCGGCCGGCGGGAAGGGCTTGGGCAGGCAGGACACCTGCCGACCGGCATCGCGCAGGCGTTGTGCTTCCACGTCGACACCGGCCGAGATCAGCACGATGGGCAGGTCGACCGACTCCAGCCATGCGAGCCGGCCATCTTCCGTTCCGGGGAGATGGCAGTCACTGACCACCACCTGGAGCGAATCGCCGGCATCGCCCAGCAGGCGGATCGCGTCGGCAGCGTTGTCCGTGGCGATCGCCACGCAGCCCGCATCGTCGAAGGCATCCAGCAACAGATCGCGCAACTCCCCGTCGTCTTCGACGAGAAGGACACGGACGGCCATCACCGGGGCGGCGTCACTGACGGTCTGTGTCACGCCGGGTAACCACAAGCGGAAACGCGTACCCGCGCCACGGTTACTCTCCACGTCGATCCAGCCGCCAGCTTCATGCAGCGCATCGCGGACCACGGCGAGGCCAAGGCCGGTTCCCGCGCCCGACGGCTTGGTGGTGAAGTAGGGTTCGAAGATGCGCCGCCGCACGTCATCGTCCATGCCCGCGCCATCGTCGCGCAGGTCGATGGCGATGCCATCGGCGCCGGCATGTCGCCACGCTTTCCAGGTGATGCTGAAGTGTCCACCGCGCGGGATCGCATCGCGGGCGTTGGCGGCGATGTTCAGCACCGACAGCTCCAGCTGCCCGAGGTCCATGCGCACATGGCATGGCGTATCCAGCTCATCATGCAGGGACACGACGGCGTTGTCCGCGAACAGCTGGCGAAGCATCGGTGCGATGTCGCGCAGCGCGGCGCCGATCTCGAACACCTCGGGGCGGATGTTCTCGCGCCGGCTGAAGCTGAGCAGCTTTCGGCTGACCGCCGCGCCGCGGCGCGCGGCTGCCGCGATGCCGTGCACCGATTCGCGCAGCCGTTCCAGTTCGTGGCTGCCTTTGGCCTGTTCGGCGTAACCGGCGATCACCGCCAGCACATTGTTGAAATCGTGGGCGACGCCGCCGGCGAGGCGGCCCACGGTTTCCATCTTCTGCGCATGCAGGAGGCTTTCCTGCGCCCGTTCGCGCGCGCTCATTTCGTCACGCAGGGAGCCGTTGGCGACCGCCAGTGCGCGTGTGAGCCGTTGCGATTCATCGAGCGCGCCACGCAGCGCGGCGACGCAGCGATCCAGCACGAGGGTGATGACGAAGTAACTGATCGCCAGGGATGGCAGGTTGGCCGCGCCAATCCATGGCCGTGGATAAGCGCGTGCCGACAACGTCATGACGTCGACGATGGCGCCCGCGCCGAACATTGCCATCAGCAAGGCATAGATGGTCCAGAGTTGCCGCCGCCCGAGCACGAGGCCGCCCAGCACGATCGTCAGTACGGGATAGGTCTGGTCCAGCAGCTGGCGGGTGAGGCCGATCGACAGGTACATCGTCGTGAGCGAAACGAGCATCGCGGCGACGAAGGCGATCGTCGCGCCGCGAAGCCGGCCACGTCGGATCATGACCAGCGCGAACGCCGCGGCGAACCACACCAGTACGTCGGCCGCGACATCGACGGTGACGTCGTCGCGCATCGGCGTGCGCACGATGGCCAGGTGGTAAGCCCAGTTCGCCGGCACCGTGACCAGGATGAAGAGCATCAGGAACTGCAGCACGGGGGCGTGGCGGCGTTCGATGAAGTCCGCCACCGGTACGTCGCGGAGCCAGCGGAGAAAGCCGCCGTGAGGATTGGTGAGCATCGGTGACCGTCGGTGCGTGTTACCGGGTGATGACAACCCTAGGATGGCCCGACTCCGGCGCAATGCCGGACCAGCAGGACATGCGGCGCCGGCACGTGGAAGGGATCCTGGGGGAAAGCGGCTGGTGCCAGGTACGTTTTCCGTTGGGGAGAGGAAACTTGAAACATCTACCTGAGACGTTCGGGCGCCTGCGAATTGCAATGGCGTTGATGGCAGTCATGCCGGTGATGGCCATGGCCAACGACGTAAAGACGCGGGTCGCCGGGACGGTCACACCGCACGTGGCCGCGGATGGCGGTTATGTCGCCATCGATGGCGAGGGTGACGGCAGCGACGACGCCTACGTGGCGCCGGATACCGACGCGGTCGCCGTGGGCGCCGCCAGCAGCGCCATCGGCATGGCCAGCGCCGCGTTCGGCTATGCGAGCCAGGCCCTGGCGGACAACACGCTCGCCATGGGTGGATTCAGCCTTGCCAGCGGCACGGGCGCCGCCGCTGTCGGTTCCTTCGCCACCGCCACGGGAGACAACGGCGTGGCGCTCGGCTATGGCAGCTTCGCCAGCGGCACCGGCGCCATGGCGCTCGGTGGATCGGCCCAGGTGCCGGACGCGAGTGGGGATGTGCTGGTCGATGCGAGCACGAGCGCCAGCGGTTATGCCGCCATCGCAGTGGGATCGGGTGCGAACGCGTCGGCGAATTTCGGGCTCGCGCTGGGCGCGGGCTCCAACGCGAGTGGCGACCAGGCGGTCGCGATCGGTCTCGCCACGCAGGCGCTCGGTCCTGCCTCGATGGCGGTCGGTAACTACGCCAGCGCCGACGGCATTTTCGCGCAGGCGGACGGCTATCACGCGATCGCCTCTGGCGAACGTACGCTCGCCGTGGGCGTCGGCACGCGGGCCGTGGGATTTGGCGAAACAGCGGTCGGTCCGAACGCATTGGCCATGAGCGAGTTCGGCTCGGACACGGCCGTGGGTTATGGCGCCCAGGCCTATGGCAGTGTCTCCACGGCACTCGGCGCGGCGTCGATCGCCGACGGTGTGTCTTCGCTCGCCACCGCCGCGGGTTGGGCGGTCAGCGACTACTCCATGGCGCAAGGCCTCGGCGCGCAGAGCCATGGTGTCGGCAGCATGGCGATCGGCACCAATGCGATGACGGGCGGCCAACGGCCGAGCGCACCCGGTGACGGCGGCGACGAACCCTGCTGGATCTGCGGCGACGGCGGCGTCACCAGGCAGGCCGCGAATCCTTCGGAAGACGCGGACTATGCGATCGCCATCGGCAACATGTCACAGGCCTTCGGCACGGGTGGTCTCGCCATCGGCAACGGCACGATGGTGCTCGGCGAGAACAGCGTGGCGCTCGGTGCCGGCTCGCTGGCCGATCGCGACAACACGGTGTCGGTCGGTTCGGCCACGGCATGGACCGATACGATGGGCGGCACGCACGCGGCCTTCAATCGTCAGATCACGAACGTGGCGGACGGCGTGGAATCCACCGACGCCGTCAACGTGGGGCAACTGTATGGCGCCCTCGCCGATGTCACCGGAGGGTCGGCGGCGAACGGCGCCGCCGTGGCCGCGGCCTTCGGTGGCGGTGCCACCTATGGTAGCCAGGGCATGACGGCGCCCAGCTATCTGATCCAGGGCAATCCGTACTCCGATGTCGGCGGCGCGTTTGCGGCGCTGGATGGTTCGCTCACCGGGGCGTTGCGCGATATCGATCGCCTGCAACAGCAGATCGACGACGGTCCGGGCCATGGCGATGGTCCCGGTCACGGCGGGCCGGGGCACGGTGGAGGCAAGGGACTTTCGTTCGGCGACGGCAGCATGGCCAAGGATGGACGCGATACGGCGATCGGTACCGGCGCCACGGTCGGTGCCGATGGAAGCACCGCGCTGGGCAGCAACGCGACGATCGACACCGCCGCGACCAACGCCGTCGCCATCGGTGCCGACACGCATGTCGGTGCGGCGTCGGGTACCGCGGTCGGGCAGGGTGCGTCGAGCACCGCGCAAAACAGCGTCGCGCTCGGCGCCGGTTCGGTGGCGGACCAGGCCGACACCGTGTCGGTCGGCAATGCGGGTCTTCAACGCCGGATCACCCAGGTGGCGGCGGGCGTCGCGCCGACGGACGCGGCGAACACCGGCCAGGTGGACCAGGCACTGCAATCGGCGAAGGCGTATGCCGATACGGGGGATCGCGCCACGCTCGACAGTGCGCAGCGCTATACCGACCAGCGTTTCGATGCGTTCCGCAGCCAGACCGATGACCGTTTCCATGCGGTGGACCGGCGCATCGACAAGGTTGGCGCGATGAGCGCGGCGAGCACGCAGATGGCGATCAACGCGGCCGGTGTCACGTCGTCGGCGGGACGCATCGCCGTGGGTGCCGGCGTGCAGAGCGGCGAGCGTGCGTTGTCCGTGGGCTACGCCACGCAGCTGGGCGAACGCACGCGGATGAGCATCGGCGGCGCCTTCAGCGGTTCCGAAAATTCCGCGGGTATCGGCTTCGGTGTCGACCTGTGACCGGCCCCCGTCTTCGACTTTCCAGGATATCCCTCATGAAAACGTCTTGCCTCGTGTCCCTCAGCATGATGGCGATCGCCATGCTGTTGGCTTTCCCGGTGTCCGCCGCTGTCGCGGTGAGCGATGCCAAGGTGTCGCTCGCGGGCGTGCGCAGCGATGGTCGTTACGACCGCTTCATCGTGCGCTATCGCGACGGTAGCCATGAACGCACCAGCCTCGCGACCGCCAGCCAGGGCGTCGCGGCGGCGCTGGGACGCGTGGCCGCACCCGGCATGGCGCCCGTCACGGCGCACGCGATGCGAAAGCTTTCCATCGGTGCCACGGTGTTCCGCGTATCGCACAAGCTCAACGCCAGCGACGCCGCTGCGCTGATGAAGGCGATCGCCGCCGATCCCGCCGTCGTCCGTGTGGAGCCAGACCTGCTCATGCACGCGGTTCGCGACGTGCGCATCGCGGATGCCACGCCGCCGGACGATCCCTACTTCCCGACCCACCAATGGGATTTCTCCGATCCCACCGGCGGCGCGAACCTGCCGGGCGTATGGAACAGCTTCCCCGGCGTGGATGGATCGGGCCTCACCGTGGCCGTCATCGATACCGGCATCACGGCGCACGAGGATCTCGACACATCACTGGCGGATGCGGGTTACGACTTCATCACCGATGCGTTCGTCTCGGGTCGCGATAGCGACGCGCGGGTGCCCGGTGGCTGGGACCTGGGTGACTGGACCAACGCCGAACCCTGGCAGAGCGAATGCACCGACGCGTCGAATCCACCCGAATCGAGCACATGGCACGGCACGAACGTCGCCGGCGTCATCGGTGAGATCACCGGCAATGGCCTCGGTTTCGCCGGTGCCGCGCCCGGAGTGAAGGTGCTGCCGATCCGCGCATTGGGCCATTGCGGCGGGTACACCTCGGACATCGCCGATGCCATCGTCTGGGCCGCCGGCGGGCACGTCGATGGCGTGCCGGACAACACGCATCCCGCGAGCGTCATCAACATGAGCCTGGGCGGAAGCGGGGTGTGCAGCCAGGACAGCGTGACGTCGGATGCCGTGGCCGATGCCATCGGGCGCGGCGCCACCGTCGTAGTGGCCGCGGGCAACTCGGCGGACGACGCCGCCAATTACAGCCCCGCGAGCTGCCCGGGCGTCGTCACGGTGGCGGCGACCGGCGTGACGGGCCGGCGCGCTTTCTATTCGAACTACGGCAGCACCGTGACCCTGGCCGCCCCGGGTGGCGGCATCTATCAGAACGATGCCTCCACCGGCCAGCAGGCGATCCCGCTGGGCTTCATCTGGGCCGCCTACAACCAGGGTACGACAACCCCGGTGGCGGTCGCGGACGGCGGCTCGGTCTACGCCGGCATGGCCGGTACGTCGCAGGCGACTCCGCATGTCAGCGCCACGGTGGCGCTCATGCTGGACGCGGCCACGCGGGCAGGGCTGCCGCGACCCGACGTGGCCCAGGTGAAGAGCATGCTGGCGGCCAACACCCGGCCCTTTCCGCTCACTCCCGACCGTGGGATCGGCAGTGGCATCCTCGACGCGCAGGCGGCGGTGGCCGCGGCGGCCGGGGTATCCCTGCCGCCGCAGGTGCTGGCGCTGGCGCCGGGTCGCGTGTCGGCGCCGCAACAGCGCGGGGCGGGCGGATCGGTCGTGTTGAGCCTCGAGGTCCCCACGGGCGCCCGCAACCTGGTGATCCGCAGCATCGGCGGCACCGGTGATGCCTCGCTGTTCGTGAAGGCCGGTGCGATCCCGGCCGTGGATGGGTCCGATGCGGATCTTCGCTCCGTGCATGCGGGCAACGCCGAGAGTGTCGTGGTGCCCTCGCCGCCGGCGGGCACGTGGTATGTCCGCCTCAGTGCCGTCAAGGACTACGCCGGGGTGAGCGTCCTGGGAACCTTCGTGACGCCCTGATCAGGGGCATCTGGCCGAACCGCGGATGGCGCCGCCCCGGGCATGGCCGGGGCGGCGCCATGGCGTGTCCGTCGCAGCGGTTGTCCCGTGAAGTCGTCACGCCGGGCAATTCGTTCCTGCTAACATCGCCTTCCATCCCCGGTTCCATCGCATCGCCCGGAGTTTTTCCCATGCGCCCCAATCCCGCGGCCGCGCCGCTGATCCCGGCGAACGCCGAAAATCGCTACGAAGTGACCCGCGCCGACCTCCCGCTGTCCTGCCCGATGCCGGGCATGTACCTGTGGAACTCGCATCCGCGCGTTTATCTGGCCATCGAAGACGAAGGTGGCACCTCGAAGTGCTCCTATTGCGGCGCGACCTACGTCCTGAAGGACTGATCTGCCTCTCCGGCGCGGGCACGCTTCGTGCTTCGCCCGTGTACCTTCCCCCTAGTGGACCCACGTCATGGCCACCGTCTCTCCGCATCGGACGATGACCGTCGTACAGCTCATTCCCGACCTGAACTCAGGCGGGGCCGAGCGCTCGACCCTGGAAATCGCCAGGGCCCTGGTCCAGGCAGGCCACCGTTCGATCGTCGTGTCCGCCGGCGGGCGGATGGTCGCGCAGCTGGAAGCCGAGGGTAGCCAGCACATCGCCCTGCCCATCGGCAGGAAGACGCTCGGCACGCTCTTCACGGTGGGCAAGCTGCGCCGCATCCTGCGCGAGATCCAGCCCGACATCGTGCATGCCCGTTCGCGTCTGCCGGCCTGGATCGGCTGGTGGGCCATGCGCGGCGTGAAGCCGCGTCCGCATTTCGTCACCACCGTGCATGGCCTCAACACGCCGGGCCGCTACAGCTCCATCCTGCTGCGCGGCGAGCGCGTGATCGTCGTTTCGCAGACCCTGCGCGATTACGTGCTGCGGCATTATCCGAACGACATCGAGACCTCGCGCATCGCAGTGATCCCGCGCGGCATCGATACGGACGCATTCCCCTACGGCTATCGCCCGGACGACAGCTGGCAGCGCGCCTTCTTCGACGAGTATCCGCAGCTGGCGGGTGCGCCGCTGTTGACGCTCCCCGGTCGTGGCACGCGCCTGAAGGGCCATGCCGATGCCATCGAGCTGATCGCCGATCTCACCCAGCGCGCCATCGATGCGCGGCTACTCCTGCTCGGTGCCGATGAGCCCGGTCGCGAGGCGTATGTCGCCGAACTGCGCAACCTGATCCATCAGCGCGGTCTGGACGACAAGGTGGTGATCTCACCGCAACGCTCGGACGTGCGCGATGTGTACGCCATTTCGGCGCTCATCCTGCAGTTGTCCAACCGGCCGGAGTCGTTCGGCCGCACCGTGGTGGAAGCGCTGGCGCTGTGCCGCCCGGTGATGGGCTATGCCCACGGTGGCGTGGGCGAACTGCTGGCGGAACTCTATCCCGCCGGTCGCGTGCCCCTGCGCGATCGCGAGAAGCTGGTCGAGCGCGCCGCGGAACTGCTTCGCTTCGCGCCGTCCATTCCGCCGCCGCGCAGCTATCGCCTGTCCGACATGCAGTCCGCCACGCTGGCGCTGTACGCCGACGTGGTGCAAGGCGTTCCCGCGGCGTGAGCGGGCGCAGCCTCGGCGCGTCGATCCGCGCGGGCCTTGCATCGCCGCTGCTGCCCGTCTGGCTGGTGCCCGCGCTGCTGCCGTTCGGGCGCAGCGCGGAACTCGGCGTTTTCCTCGCGCTGGTCGGCAGCATCCTGTTGCTGGTGAGGGAGCCCCAGGCGCTCCGCCACCATCCGGGTGCGAGGTTGTTCCTCTGGCTGTTCGCCGCTTATGCCGGCGCGGCCCTCGTATCGGCCGTGGACGCCGTGGCGCCGGGGAAGAGCTGGGGCACGGTCGCCGGCATCCTGCGCTTCGCTCCCCTGGGCGTGTACACCTGTTTCGCGATGCGCCGGCCGGGCAAGGTACGTGCGCTGTACTTCGCCACCGCCGTGGTGATCGCCCTATGGGTCGCCGACGCATGGGTGCAGGCGTTGACCGGCTACGGACTGGCCGGAGCATCCAACGTCGAACGCCTCTCGGGCATCTTCGGCGCCGACAACCTCAAGCTCGGGCCGGCGCTATCCGCGCTGGCGCCCTTCCTCCTCTGGGGCGTGCGAGAGCGATGGGGGCGCCGTGGCCTCATCGTCGCTTTCCTTCTGGTGCTGGGGCCGGTGCTGTTGTCCGGATCGCGAGCGTCGTGGCTTTGCTACGGACTGGTCGGACTGGGATTTCTCTGGCGTGAAGCCGGAACGTTCCGCCGCTTCGCGGTCGCCTGCATCGGTGCCGGCCTGGCCGTGATCGTGGCTGGCCTGCTCGCCTGGCACGTATCCCCGCGCTTCCAGGAGCGCGTAGCGCATACCTTGCCCGCATTCTCGGGCACGTCGGCAGGCATGGACACGGCGCTGACCGGCCGCCTGGACATCTGGACCACGGCGCTGCGCCTGTACGCCACGCATCCGGTGAATGGTGTCGGCGTGCGCGGCTTCCGCGTGGCCTATCCGTCGGTCGCATCCGCGGGCGACCACTTCCTCACCATAGAGAAATGCGGTGAAGGCGAGGGCGCATGCCACGCGCACCAGGTGATCCTCGAGGTGGCGACCGAAACCGGTACTCTGGGCCTGCTGGCGTGGCTTGCCGCGACCGTCTTCGCGATACGCACCTGGTGGCGGGCGGGCCCGGCCGCCCGTACGCGGGCCTTCCC
>DATNJP010000162.1:0-15855 GCA_035603855.1 Luteibacter sp.
TTCGGCGTTCAGATCCAGGTTCCAGGTGTACGGCAAGCGACCCTGCGAACCACGCGGCGACGGCTGGAAGCCGCACTCGAAGTACGACGCGCCGTACTGGATCGCGTCGACCGGATCGAGGCCGATGCAGTTCTTCGGGCGACCGGTGGCGACCGAGAGGTTGCCGCCAAGCAGCCATTCCTGCGACGCCTGCCAGTAACCGTAAGCCTTCAGCTGGTGGGTACGATCGTTCGGCAGCGGGCCGTTCGCGTACTGCATGATTTCCGGCGCGTCCCAGTCCTGGGTCACCGACGGATCGAGCTGGCCGATGTCCGACTTCAGCTGGCCTTCCGAGTTACCGTAGCTACGCGAGAAGGTGTAGTCGATGCGACCGTACCAGTCGTCCGCGAAGTGGTGCTCGAGGTAGAGGTCAAGTGCGTAGTAGCTGCGCTTCAGATCCGGGAACTTCACGCCGTCGGGCGAGGTGAAGTCGTCCTTGCGCAGGTTGAACGGCACGTAGTTGCCGCCGCCCACGTCCACCAGGAACTCGTTCGACTTGCCCGGATTGAACAGGTAGCAGCCCGGCAGCGACGCGTTGCTGATGTCGATGTTGTTGCGGGCGGCGTAAGCTTCGAACGGACGCGAGTCGCAGAAGTCGTCGATCGAGCTCTTCAGCTTGCGGTACGTGGCCTTGGCGCCGAAGCTCCAGTTCTCGTTGATCGCCTTGTCGAAGCCCAGGATGTACTCGTCCTGGTAGTAAGCGTCGATGCCCTTGGCGGCGACCGTCTTCGGATCGGGCGTCGTGCCGTCCTCGCCGTTGAGGTACGCGCGGCTGCCCAGCTGGGTCAGGCCGCCGGGTTCGCCGTTGGCGCCGACGGTCTGGTACGTGTAGTACTCGCTGTAATACGTCGAGGCGGAAGCGCCGCGGATAGCGACGTTCGACGGAATCGCCAGGTGGTAGCGGCCCGCGTTCGCGTAGATCTTGAACGTGGAGTCACCGAACACGTCCCACGTCGCGCCGAGGCGCGGTGCGAGCTGGTGACGCTGCTTCACGTAGGTGGTGCCGTCGCCGTTCAAGTTCTTGAACTGCTCGTTACGCAGGCCGAGGTAGACCATCCAGCGGTCCGTGACCTGCCAGTGGTCTTCGATGAACTGCGCTTCCTGCTCGGTCTTGACGTTGGCACCGGTCTCGAAGAGACGCTTTTCAACGAAGTATTCGGTACCCGGCGGCGGCAGGATGTCCGGACGACCCGTCACGGTACCCGCGTCGCGATATACCCAGCGATAACCGCCTTCGTAAATCTGGCCCGAGGTCGATTCCAGCGTCTGGTTATCGAGACCGGCGCGCAGGTCGTGGTCGCCCGCACGGTATTCGACGTCGAGGCGCCAGCCGTGCGTCTTGTCCTTCGCACCGGCATTCAACACGGTGTTGTTGACGAGACCGCAGCCGACGATCGGGCTGGCGATGTCGTTACGGCTGTCGGTGATCCACGGGCAGTTCGACTGGCCGGCGTAGCCGATCTGGCGCACGTGCTGGGTGGTCGTGTGGCCGTACAGCGCATTCACCGTCAGGTCGTCGGTGATGTAGCCGGTGTACTTGCCGATGTAGACGTCACCGCCCGGGGCCGAGCCCGCGCCTGCATCGAAGTTCTTCAGGTTATCGGTACCGAGATAGGCACCGCGGCTGCGCGTCGCATAGTCGTACGCGTAGACGCTGCGCTCGGTGTTGGTCTTGTCGCCGATGCCGGTGACTTCGAGCAGGTGGTTGTCGGTGATGTTCCAGTCGATCTTGCCCAACCACTTCGTGGCCTTGGACGTCTGGTTCGTCCGCTGCGGCGCGAGGATGGTGTTCGTCGTCGTCTGGGTGGTGCGGGTGAAGTCACCGGCACCGAAGAAGAACAGCTTGTCCTTGATCAGCGGACCGCTGATGTACGCGGTGTACTGCGTATCGTCCCGCTCGTCGCCGCCGCGGGTCTGATAGAGCTGGCCATTCGTGCGATAGATGTTGCGCGGCGACTGGCGTGCGCCGTTCGGCTGGATGTACATGCCGACGCCACCCTTCCAGGTGTTACCGCCGCGCTTGGTCACGATGTTGATCACGCCGCCGGTGGAACGGCCGTATTCCGCGCCGTAGCCGCCGGTGAAGATCTGCTGCTGGTCGATCGCGTCGTACGGGAGGCTGGTGAAGCCCAGGCCCGTGAGCGCGTTGGTGACCGAGTAGCCGTTGATGTAGTACTGGTTTTCCGATGCCGACGAACCACCGAAGGATGCGACGTTACCGTAGCGGCTGTCGCCGGAGATGACGCCCGGCGCGAGCAGCGCGGCGGCCGTGACGTCGCGCGCCAGCGGCAGCTTCTGCAGCTGTTCGGACGTGAGCACGGTACGCGAGTCGACCTGCGAGACGTCGATCGCGGGAAGCACGTTGCCGGTGACCTGCACGCCTTCGAGGTTCTGCGCCTCGGCGGACGAGGTGGCCGCGGCACCGGCGAAGGACACGTCCACGCCGCCGCCCAGGTTCACCTGGACGTTGTCGCGGGTTTCGGCGACCTGGCCACCGCGTTCCACCGACACCTTGTAGCGGCCGACGGGCAGCGAGCTGGCGCGGTAGCGGCCGTCGGCTTCGACGGCGATGTCACGGGTCAGGCCCGTGTCGAGGTTGGTGAGGTGCACGACGGCGCCCTCGGGCTGCGCGACGCGGCCGAAGACGACACCGGAAGCATTGGACTGGGCAAGGACGGCACCGCTGGCAAAGCAAAGCGCGAGAGCCGAGCACAGGGCCGAGCGGCGAATGACGCCGTTACGCTGGATGGAACGCTGCATGTTTATGTCTCCCCGAAATAAGCAGCAAGAAAGTCGGTCGCAAGGTGCTTCCGAACTTCGCAGTGACGCCACCTCATGGCCCGCTCGGCCCATCCCCCCCGGGATGTGGATTCGCAAGGTCATGCTCCCCGTAACGAAACTTCTCGCTCCTGGCGGCAATCGCTTACGGTTGTAATCGAAACATTTTGCTTACGTCAAGCCGGGCTTAACACATTTGTAAAATTTCTGTGACAGAGAAGCACTTACCAGCTACCATCCGCGTGTTCGGGTGTCGCTCCCGCCACGGCTGGAGCGATGAAACGGGAAGCCGGTGCGTCGCCCCTGCGACAAGGTCGGCACTGCCCCCGCAACGGTAAGCGTCCACGGGAAGGGTCCTGCGATCTTTCTCACGGCACCGGCCACACGCCACTGCGCAAGCGGGAAGGCACCGGTACCGGCCACCGGCGGTGGCTGGCGCGAGTCCGGAGACCGGCCCGATGAGCGTTCCGTCCCCAGTGGGCGGGCGTCCCTGTTTGGTCGATTCGCGGAGGGCGGATCCGGACAGCCGCCGGGTCCGCGCCCGTTCGCCGTTCGCCGCATCTCCCTCTTCGATCGTCCTTCGCACATAGCCGCGCATCGCGGCGAAGGAAGACGGTTCCATGAAGAAGACCCTGCTCGCGACGGCCCTGATGTCGTCCATCGCCATGGCGCACGCCGCCGACGAGAACACGCCCGACCGCCTCGACCCCGTCGTCGTGACCGCCAACCGCGTCGCGACGCCGTTGGATGAAGTACTCGCCCCCGTCACCGTGATCACGCGCGAGGACATCGAGCGCCTGCAGCCGCGCGATGTGCAGGACCTGCTCACGGGCCTGCCGGGTGTCGTCATCTCCAACACCGGCGGCATCGGCCAGCAGACCTCCTTGTTCATGCGCGGCACGAACTCTTCGCACACGCTGGTGCTGCTGGACGGCGTGCGGATCGGCACGGTCGGCGCCGGCCTCCCGGCCTACGAGCAGCTGCCGGTGGAGCAGATCGACCATATCGAAGTCGTGCGCGGCCCTCGTTCCGCGCTCTACGGGTCGGATGCCATCGGTGGCGTCATCCAGATCTTCACCCGTCACGGGCAGGCTGGCGAAGCGCCCACGCCCACGCTCTCCGTCACGGGTGGCAGCCACGGCTATACGGCTGGACAGGCGGGGCTGTCCGGCGGCACGCAGCACGCCTGGTACAACGCCAGCCTGGGTGGCCAGTACACGGCGGGCATCAACGCCTGTCGCATCGGTGCCGCGGGGGCTTTCGCCGGCTGCTTCACCGACGAGCCGGACCACGATGCCTCGCGCACCTACAACGGCGCGCTGTCGGGC
This sequence comes from Luteibacter sp., assembly GCA_035603855.1. Lineage (GTDB taxonomy): Bacteria > Pseudomonadota > Gammaproteobacteria > Xanthomonadales > Rhodanobacteraceae > Luteibacter. The sequence continues at coordinate 4,146 of DATNJP010000162.1, forward strand.
GGCTACCGCTGGGACGACGGCACCGAACTCACGGGCAGCTGGCTGCGTAGCAAGGGCGACATCGAATACGACGGCGACTTCCAGAACCTGACACGCCGCTCGCAGCAGGTCGCCGGTGCGAAGCTGGCCTTCGACGCCATGGCCAACTGGCGCATGTCGCTGAGCCTGGGCCAGAACCAGGATCGCGCCGACAACTACCTCAACGGTGCGGACAAGACCCTCGACTTCGTGAATTACGGCGTCGACAAGGCCCGTGTCGGTTACCTCTACTCGAAGCGCAACCAGGCTTCCTGGCAGAACGACTTCACCCTGGCGAAGAACCAGACGCTGAGCGCCGGCGTCGATTTCCAGCAGGAGAAGCTGAAGAGCGACACGGACTACCTGAAGACGCAGCGCAACAACACCGGCGTGTTCGCGCTGTACCAGGGCATCTTCGGTCCGCACGAGATCCAGCTTTCCGCCCGCCACGACCACAACACGCAGTTCGGCAACCACACTACCGGTTCGGCCGCATACGGTTTCCGCTTCGACAACGGCATGAAGATCACTGGGTCGTACGGCACGGCGTTCCACGCACCCACGTTCAACGACGAGTTCTATCCATACGGCGCTGCGGTGAATCTCAATCCGGAAAAATCGCGTACGGCCGAGATCGGCCTGTCGGCACGCCCGGGCATCTGGAACTGGTCGGTCGATGCTTACCAGACCACGGTCGATGACCTGATCGGCTCCGACGCCAACTTCCTGCCCATCAACGTGAGCAAGGCCCGCATCCGTGGCGTCGAAGGCCAGGTAGGCGCAGATGTCGACGGCTGGCACGTACGTGGCTATGCCACCTTCCAGCAGCCGAAGAACCGCGACAACGGCCCGCAGGAAGACAACCTTCTGGCGCGCCGTCCCGAGCGCACCGCGCGCGTGGATCTCGACAAGGACCTGGGCATCGTCACCGTGGGCGGCTCCGTTTATGCCGCCGGCTACAGCTACGACGACGCGGCCAACACCCGTCGCCTGGGCGGTTACACGACGGCGGACCTGCGTGCGACATGGCATGTCGACACCGACTGGAGCGTCCAGGGTCGCGTGGCGAACGTGGCGGACAAGCGCTATGAAACCGCGGCGTTCTACAACCAGTTGGGACGCACGTATTACCTGACGGTGCGCTACTCGCCAGTGCGTTAACAGTTACCTATTCCACTAGCAGCGCGCCCCGCGCACGACATCGTTCGCGCATGTCGATAGAGAACAAGGCAGGTACTTTGTGCGGGTCGATTCATCGGCGATTCGCACACAACGCATATGAACGCGACACCCCTGCCTTCCGGCAGGGCCCCCACTAAAGGCACACGCGACGAATCGTGCGGGACGTCATAAAGTTCGCGGGCGCGGGTGGCCTTCCCGCGATCACAGGAAGTGTCGTGAACTTTTTTGCACCATTCATTCGCCGGCCGATCGGTACCTCGTTGCTTGCAGCGGGCCTGACCCTGGCCGGCGCCATCGCCTACATGTTGCTGGGCGTCGCCGCGTTGCCTTCGATCGAGGTGCCGGCGGTGTTTATCCAGGTGCAGATGCCTGGCGCCAACGCGCAGACGATGGCCTCGACCGTGATCGCGCCACTGGAACGCCACCTGGGCCAGATCCCCGGCGTGGACCAGATGTATTCGAACAGCACGGAGAATTCCGGCTTCGTGCGCGTGCGCTTCACCCTGGATCGATCCACCGATGCCGCCGCGCGCGACGTGCAGGCGGCGATCAACGCCGCCGCCGCCGACCTGCCGGCGGGCCTGCCGTCGCCGCCGCAGTACTTCAAGTTCGACACGGGACAGATTCCCGTGCTGCTCGTGGCGCTCACGTCCAAGTCGATGCCACCGGACAAGCTCTACGACGTGGTGGACACGCTGATCCGTCCCGCCGTGGCGCAGATCGACGGCGTGGCGCGCGTGCAGGTGTTCGGTGGAACGCCGCATGCGGTGCGCATCGAGCTGGATACGAATGCCCTGTCGGCCAAGCAGCTGACCGCGAACGACGTCTCCAACGCCTTGCAGGCTGCCAACGTGAACTCGCCGCAGGGCGTGCTCTCCGACGGCCGGACGCAGATGACCGTGGTCGCCAACGATGGCCTGCGCGATCCTGCGGACTTCGCGAACATCCTGATCGCCGTGCGCAACAACGTGCCGGTTCGCCTGTCGGACATCGCCAGGGTCTACAGCGGCCAGCAGGACCAGTACCAGGCGGCGTGGTTCCAGGGCGAGCGCTCGGTCACCATGCAGATCAGCAAGCGGCCGGAAGCCAACTCCATCGCCACGGCGGACGCCATCCGCGCCGCGTTGCCCCGCTTCCACTCCCTGTTGCCCGCCGACGCGAAGGTGACGCCGATCTTCGACCTGACCCAGACGACGCAGTCCGCGCTGCACGAGGTCAAGGTCGCGCTGATGATCAGTATCGTCATGGTCGTCATCGTGATGCTGGTGTTCCTGCGCCGCATGGGACCGACGATGATCGCGACGCTTAGCGTGCCGCTGTCGCTGGCCGGCGCGTTCGTCGTGATGTGGTCGCTGGGCTACACCCTGAACACGATGTCGCTGATGGCGCTGGTGCTATGCATCGGCTTCGTCGTCGACGATGCCATCGTGGTCATCGAGAACATCGTCCGGCACATGGAAAACGGCGCGAAACCCATGGACGCCGCGATGGAAGGCGTTCGCGAGATCGGGTTCACGGTCATCTCGATCACGCTGTCGCTGGTGGCGGTGTTCGCGCCGTTGCTGTTCGGCAACAACATGATCACCAAGCTGCTGCGCGAGTTCTCGGTGACGCTCGCCGCGGCCGTGCTGATTTCCGCCGTGGTCTCGCTGACGCTGACACCCGCGCTGTGCGCGCATTACCTCAAGCACGACGCACCCGATCGCAAGGCAAGCCGCTGGGAGCTGGCGCTGGAACGTTTCGACCGCGGCTTCCTTCGTCGTTACCAGCGTGGCCTGGACTGGGCCATGCGCCACCGCCGCCTCATGCGCTGGCAGCCGTTGATCCTGCTGGCCGCGACCGTGCTGCTGGCCATCGCCGTGGTGAAGACCGCGGGTGGCAACTTCATGCCCGACGAAGACACCGGCATGATGCAGGCGGAGATCACGGCGGATGCCAATATCTCGCCCGAGGAAATGGCGCGTCGCCTGAAGCGCGTCGGCGACATCATGCAGAAGGACGACACCGTCGCCGATGTCACGACGATCCTTGGCCAGGACAACGGCGGCGCCGTTGGCAATTCCGGGCTGATGTTCATCGACCTGAAACCGAAGGGCAGCGGCCCGGGTCAACGCAAGGAGTCCATCAAGGAGATCATGGACCGCATGGGCAAGGAGTACGAAAAGCTCTCCGATGTCCAGGTCTTCATGAATCCCGTGCAGTTCCTCGGCGGTAACGGCGGCAACAGCAACCGCGGGCAGTATTCCTTCCAGTTGATCAGCACCAGCGGCGACGACCTGCAACCGTGGGTGCTGAAGCTCGTGCGGCAGATGCGCACGATGAAGGAATTCCGCGACGTCGGTAGCGATTTCGACATCGTCGGCAAGCAGCAGATGGTGAAGGTCGACCGCGATGCGGCATCGCGGTTGCAGGTGGGCATGGGCATGATCGATTCCGCCTTGTTCAATGCGTTCGGCCAGCGCCAGGTCTCGATCATCTATTCCGACATCAACCAGTACTGGGTGGTGCTCACCGCGGCGGCCGCGCAGACGTTGAGTCCCGATGCGCTGCTCAATACCTATGTGAAGAACAACGTCGGCACGATGGTGCCGTTGTCCGCCGTCGCGAAGATTTCCCCGGTGGCGGTGCCGAGCGCCGTAACGCACCAGAACCAGCTGGAATCGGCGGACATCACATACAACCTCGCGCCCAAGATCACCGCGGACAAGGGCAACAACCTCGTCGAGCAGGCGGTGACCGCGATCAACCTGCCGGAAGGCGTGCGGATGGACTTCACCGGTGCCAACCAGCGCCTGCGCGACGCGCAGTCGAACGGCATGGTGCTGCTGATCGGCGCGATCCTCGCGGTCTACATCGTGCTCGGCATCCTCTACGAAAGCCTCGGCCATCCGCTGACGATCATCTCGACCCTGCCGGCGGCGGGCGCGGGCGCCTTCCTTGCCATGCTGGTTACGCAGACCCAGCTCACGCTGATGGCGATCATCTCGGTGCTGCTGCTCATCGGTATCGTGAAGAAGAACGCGATCCTGATGGTGGACTTCGCCCTGGTCGCCCAGCGCGAGCAAGGCATGTCACCGGTGGAGGCGATCCGCCAGGCGGCCCTGGTGCGTTTCCGTCCGATCACCATGACGACACTGGTTGCCATGGGCGCGGCGCTGCCGCTGGCGATCGGCTTCGGCGTCGGTTCGGAGATGCGCCGCCCGCTGGGTATCGCGATCGTCGGTGGCCTGCTGGTGTCGCAGTTGCTGACCCTGCTGAGCACGCCGGCCATCTACCTGTGGAACCACGACCGCAAGGAGCGCAAATACCGGCGCAAGCTCAAGCGCAGGTACAAGCGCTGGCTGAAGATCCGCAAGGCACGAGACACCGGCGCCACGGGAACCCTGGCCCTGGGCAACGCCTGACGCCGCAGGGTTCGCACACGGAATGCCGCCAGGGTCGTGCCTTACGGCGATCGGGTCATTCCGGCGTGCTGGCGGCGCGCTGTACCAGCAGCCGCACGTAGTCGCGCACGTCGGCAGGCCATGATTCGGTCAGCGCATCGAAGCGTTCCGGGTCGTTGCGATGGAATGCGCGCGACGCTTCCTCGTAGTCAGGAAAGTTGCCCGCCAGTGCGTACATCACGCGGTCGACCGCTTCGCGCGCCTGGCGCAGCCGATCGGCCACGCTGCCGTCGCGGCTGGCGGTTTCGACGAGGCGCCTCAAGGCGACGGATGCGCCGCCGGGCTGCGTCGCCAGCCAGTCCCAATGCCGGGGCAGCAAGGTGACCTCACGGGCGACGACGCCGAGCTTCGGCCTGCCAGGGCCACGTTTCGCCACCGGCTCACTCGAGGGAAGCCGCGCCAGCACATCGTGCGTGGTGCCCCGGTAGTCGATGTCGACGGGGCGGCCGGTTTCGTCGTCGTAGATGATCGGCGATGCGTTCGGGTCGCTGTCGAGCAACGCCTTGCAGCGCTCGACCACGGCTGCGAGCGAACCGGCGGCGTAGCGGGTCTGGCCGAGGAAGGCGATGTAGGTGGACATGGGCGTGACTCGTTCCGGGATGATGTCATATTACCCGGGTTTTATTGGCAGTCAATAGTGCCCGGGTAAAACATCGCTTCCGACGAGATGGCCGCCACCAGGCCGCGGGCCACGCTCCGGATCAGTGGCTGGCGGCTTCAGCCTGAAGCGTCCCCTCGATCCATTCCACGAACGCCCGCAAGCGCACGTTATGCCGCCGCTCCGGCGGGTACACCAGGTACACCGGCAGCGGTACCGGCTGATAGCCGGACAACACCTCGACAAGTCGCCCGGCGGCCACATGAGGCCGGGTCGTGAAGCTCAGCGTCTGGCCAAGACCCAGGCCCGCGAGTACCGCGGCGGTGTGCGCATTGCTTTCGTTCACTTCGACCGCCGCCGAGAATTCGACGGCGGATTCCTGGTCGCCTTCGCGAAAGCGCAGCGGATGCGCCCGGCCGCTGCGCGCCGAGAAATAACCCACCACGTCGTGGCCATCGCGAAGCACGTCGGCAGGCAGCAAGGGCGTTCCCCGGCGCGCGAGATAATCCGGCGTCGCGCACATCATCCACGACAGGGTCGTGATCTGGCGCGTGACGAGGTTGGGATCGTCGGCGGTGCTGCGGATCGCGCAATCGATGCCTTCGCCGATGAGATCCATGGTGCGATCGCTCACACCGAGTTGCACGTGGATGCCCGGATAACGTGCGCGGAATTCGCCGAGCCGCGGCAGGATGAGTCCCGCGGCGACGGATCCACCGGTATCTACCCGCAGGTTGCCGACGGGGTTGTTTCGACCGCCAGCCAGGGTCGTCTCGAACTCGTCCAGTTCAGCGAGCCATTGTCGCGTCCGCTCGTAGTACGCCGCGCCCTCGACGGTGACCGTGACCCGTCGCGTGGTGCGCTCGAGCAGGCGCACGCCCAGTTCCGCCTCGAGCCCCTGGATCAACTTGGTCACGCTGGACTTGGGCATCCGGAGCGCGTCCGCCGCCTTGCCGAAGCCCCCCGTTTCCACCAGGCGGCCGAATACGCGGATGGCGAGCATGCGGTCCATGGCTGTTTCCCACGATGAATAATGAAATCGTAAGTGGATTATTTATCCACGGAGGGCGAATAACTAGATTGGGTGAATCGGCCGCGCCGCGGCCTCCGGAGTTTTCACCGTGCATACCCTCGACACCAGCAACGTCCACACCACCCGTCATGCCGGCAAGATCGTCCTCATCACCGGCGGCAGCTCGGGCCTCGGTCTCGCCTCGGCAGAACGTTTCGTACGCGAAGGCGCCACCGTCTACATCACTGGCCGCCGTCAGGCGGAACTCGATGCCGCCGCCGCGAAGCTCGGCGTCACCGCCATCCAGGGTGACATCGCCAACAGCGCGGACCTCGATCGCATCTTCGCGACCATCCGCGAGAAGAGCGGTCACCTGGACATCCTCTTCGCCAACGCCGGCGGCGGTGAGTTCGTACCGCTCGGCCACATCACCGAAGCCCATTTCGACAAGTACTTCGGCATCAACGTGAAGGGCACGCTCTTCACCGTGCAGAAGGCGCTCGAACTGATGGGCCCGGGATCGGCCATCGTCGTGAACGGCTCCATGGTATCCATCAAGGGCGCACCGGCCTTTGGCGTATACGCCGCCACGAAGGCCGCGCTGCGTTCGTTCGCGCGTACATGGGCAAGCGATCTGAAGGGCCGCGACATCCGCGTCAACGTGGTCGCTCCCGGCACGGTGGTGACGCCCGCGTACAAATCCGAACTCGGCATGAGCGATGAGCAGATCGCCGGATTCTCGGAATACGCCGCTAGCGTCACGCCGCTCGGCCGCACCGGTACGCCCGACGAAATCGCCAAGGCGGTGTCGTTCCTGGCTTCCGATGAAGCCAGCTACATCACCGGCGTGGAACTGTTCGTCGACGGCGGACAGGCGCAGATCTGAGCCTCTCGCTCAGGCAACGCCCCACGCGTAGGAATCCATCGAGAGCACGCCGTAGGTGATGCCACCATCGATCGCCATCGGCGTGTCGCTTCCCGCGGCACCCGCGGCGACCAGCAGCGGCAGGTAGTGCTCTTCTGTGGGATGCGCGCGGATGGCACTAGGAGCGACACGGCGATAGTCGAGCAATGCATCGACATCGCCGGAGAGCACCGCCTCGCGGCTCCAGTCCGCGAACTCCTTCGCATAGCCTGCCGTGGCCCCATCGCGACGCACCTCATGCAGGTTATGCGTGAGGCTGCCGGATCCGACGATGGCGACGCCACGATCGCGTAATGGCGCCAGCGTCTTGCCCAGGCGCAATGCACCCGCGGCGTCGAGGTTATGCGGCATCGATACCTGGATCACCGGCGTGTCGGCGTCCGGACGCAGGTAACGCAACGGCACCCAGGCACCGTGATCGTAGCCGCGCTCCGCGTCGACCATCGCGGCGAAGCCGCCGTCGATCAGCAGGGACGTCGTTTCCGCCGCCAGTCCCGCCCAGCCGGGAGCCGGATAGGTGAGGCTATAGAGCGGTGGCGGAAAGCCACCGAAGTCGTGGATCGTCTCCGGCCATGCCGCACCCGTGACGCGGATGCCGCAGGTTTGCCAATGCGGCGAAACCACGACGATGGCGCTGGCGCTCGCCAGCCGCTCGCCGAGTTCGGTCAGGCGCGAGCCCAGCAAGCCGGGTTCCAGGGCGAAGGTGGGAGCACCGTGGGAGACGAAGATCGCGGGGGCGCGGAACATGGGGATTCACCGGGGACGTGGCGCAATGCCACCTTCATCCAATGTAAGTGTCCGGCGTCCCGGGATAAATCGTCATCCGGCGAACGGATTGAGTCGTGGCGTGAACAACGGGGAGCTGCTATCCAAAACTGGGCAAAGGCCGGCGGCCCAGATCTTCCAGGGGTACGGGCCTTGCGAAGAAATAACCCTGCATGGCGCTGCAATCCTCGGCCAGCAGCCAGCGCCGTTGGCGGTCGGTCTCCACGCCTTCCGCCACCACCTGCAAATTCAGGCTGCGCGCCAGGAAGACGATGGAGCGGCAGATCGACGCATCCACTTCGTCCTGCAGCAACGTGGCGGTGAAGTGGCGATCGATCTTGATCTTGTCCAGCGGCAGGCGGGACAGGTAAGTCAGGTTCGAATAACCCGTACCAAAGTCGTCGAGCGCGATGCTGACACCCATCGCACGCAGGTCGTGTAACGTGCGGATCGCGCGCTCCGGTTCGTTCATGAACGCGCTCTCGGTCAACTCGAGTTCGAGCAACGACGCATCGGCTCCCGTTTCGGCAAGCGCCTCGCGCACGTCGGCGATGAGGTCGGTGTGCACCAGCTGCAACGCCGAGATGTTCACCGCGATGCGACACGGATGTCCGATCGCCTCCGCCACATGGCGTTGCTGGCGACAGGCTTCGCGCAGCACCCACTGGCCGATCTGAACGATGGCCCCGGTTTCTTCCAGCAGCGGTACAAGGCGATCGTTGCCGCCGAGATCGCCCGGCGCGGAGGGCCAGCGCAGCAGCGCTTCGACACCCGTCACCCGGCCGTCTTCACCCGCGTGCTGGGTCTGCCACGCAAGCGCGAGTTCATTGTCGAGATTGACGCCGACAAGGCGCGTGAGCACGGTGAGCCGCGCCATCGCCGTGGTGTGCATGTCCGCGGAATAGCAGCGCCACGTGTGCCGGCCGGAGCGCTTCGCGTCGTACATCGCCGTGTCGGCGTTGCGGATGAGCGTATCCGCGTCGGAGCCATCGCGCGTCGCGAACGCCACGCCGATGCTGCACTTCAGGCGCTGCTTGGTACCGCCAACTTCCAGCGGTTCCTCGATGGCACGCTGGATGCGCGGCAACACGTCGAGCGCTTTAGCGGGCGAGCATGTGAAGGGCAACATGGCGACGAACTCGTCGCCGCCAAACCGGCCGATGTCGCCCGCGCCGCCGAGGGCATCGTCGAGTTTCAGCGTGACGTCGCGCAGCACCTGGTCGCCGAGCGCATGGCCGAGCGCATCGTTGATCACCTTGAAATGATCGAGGTCGATGAAGAGCACCATCAGGCCCGAACCTTCCGCGACGCACTGCCTGACCATGCCATCGAGTCGCTCGCGCAACGCGCGCCGGTTAGGCAGGCCGGTGAGTTCGTCATGCGTGGCCTGGTGGTTCAGCTTTTCCTCGTAGCGACGCTGCTCCGTCACGTCGCGGACGATGACCAGCGTGCCGCGGCCACGAGGATCGCGGTAGTCCGATAAAGCCAGCTCCGCTTCGAAAGGCATGCCGTATTCGGGATTGAGCCATGCCGTGATGCTGGTACCTTCCGGCGCACCCCGCCGCATCGCGTCCAACGCCTCCGCGTCGATGAACTCCGCCGCATCGCGGCCCACGAGTGTCGAGTCGGCGCAGCCAAGGCGTTCCTCCGCGAGCAGGTTGGCGTATTCGATATGGTCGTCGCGCACGATGACGAGAGGCAGCGGCATCCGCGCCAGCAACTGACGATACGCCGCCTCGCTGGCGGCCAGGTCGCGATCGGTGTCCTGCAGGCGCTGCCGTGTCTCGTGCAGGGCCGTGATCTCGCTGATCGTGCCCGCGAGGATCGCATTGCCTTCCTCGTTGGTGATGCGCGCCGCGCGCAGGTTCACCCGCACTTCGTGCCCATCGGGCCGGCATAGCCGGTGTTCGCATTCGAAGGGGCCGTCGCCGCGCGAGAAGTATTCGAGCCATGCGACGACGGCCGGCTGATCCTCCGGGTGCACCAGGTCGTAATACGTGTCGAGCCGGCCTTCGACCTGTTCCGGTGGCAAGCCCGTGATCTCGTGCACCTGGCCGGACCAGACCAGGGTCCGCTCGACCAGGTCGGCTTCCCACAGACCGATGTGTCCCGTGCGTTGTACATCGCCCAGGTGGCGCGTGCTGCGTGACAACGCGTCCACGAGGCGCGTCTGCCGACGATAGGCACGCCCGAAAAGGGCGGCGAACCCATTAAGCAGAAGCACCAACGCCAACGTGGCGAGCACCGAGGGCCGCGCCTGGCTCAACCATTCACTGCGGATGCTCGCGCGATCGACGCTCACCATCACGACGAAGGGGTAGTGCGCCGAAGCGGACCACGCGTAGACCCGATCCTCGTCGTCGTACTCGCCCGACGATCCCGGTTCCGGGGACGGCCGGGTCCATGGCGTGACGACGTCGTCCCGGTTGCTGGCGAAGGGCCGTCCATCCAGCGAAAACACGCTCATCGCCGCACTCATGCCCAGCATGGAGCGGCGCATGCCGTCGCGGACGCGATCGGCATCGATCAACGTGCCGAACGCCACGGGCTGCGCGACGCGCGAATCGGCCAGGATCCGAATGCTCGGCGCCACCGGACCCTGCGCGTCGACCACCGCTACGCGCACGCTGGCGCTCAAAGCGATACGGCGCGGCGCCGCGAGCGCCTCATGCCAGTTCATCAACGGCACACGGGTACAACTGCAGGCGATGACACGGCCATCGCCATCGAGCGCGACGAACGTCGGCAACTCCGGATGGCGCGCCTGCACCTCGGCGAGATGGGTATGGAGCGGGCCCGGATCGGCGGAATCCACGCCGTTGCGAAGGGCGAGCAGGGGTCCAAGGCTGGCGTCGATGTCCTGGTCGACCATGCGCACGGCGCCCGTGGTCGAGCCGACGATCTGGCGTCGGGCATTGCCCAGCATCCTGTCGTAGCCGTCGAGTTGGAGCACCCCGAACAGGGTGACGACACCGACGGAGAGGGCGACGGACACCGCCCATACCGCCAGGCGCACATAGCGGGCGCGGGCCTTCGTGGCCCCCTTTACCGTCGCGCCTTGCACCGTCCCTACCCCTTGCAGCCCTTGATTCCCCCCGCGAGTGCGGTTGGGTCCCCTGGCACTTTAACGGCAGCACGGCGGGGCCCTTGAACCCGTCGGCGATACGTCCGGCCAATCCGGACGCGAGCCCGATGAGAATAATTACGGCTGTCCCCCTTTATTCACGCTTGTTGGACACTATTTACCGAACGATTCGGTTCACAAAACGTCCCACCATAAGGATCCGTTCCCCCATGCGCTCGTCCCGCCTCGCACTTGGCGTCCTCGCCGCCCTCTCGCTCGCTGCCGTTGCCGCGCCTGCCGCCGCCCAGACCCATCTGGAAGTGCAGGGTGGCCGCAGCTACATGGACAGCCACGGCACGGACGCCTTCTTCCTCGAAGCCGTGCTCGATCCCCACGCGATGGGCCAGAGCCGCTTCACCTGGTCGCCGGACTTCTCGATCGGCTACATCAAGGGCCGCGACGTCGGCGAGTACCGCGACTCGCACCCGGGTGTGACGAGCAATGTCTGGGTAGGCGCCGCCGGTGCGCGCTTCCACTACGGCAGCGAAGGCGACTGGTACCGCCCGTTCTTCTTCAGCTTCCAGCTCGCCGGCACGGCCGGCGGCCACACGCAGGCCCTCTCGAGCTCCTATGAGTTCGTGAGCACGCTGGGCTGGCAGTACAAGAACGTGAGCCTGCAGCTGCGCCACATCTCCAACGGCAG
>DATNJP010000163.1:0-13259 GCA_035603855.1 Luteibacter sp.
CCAGCAGGATCGCCACCACGCCGCCGAGCTTCGACGCCGTCGACAGGTAGGCCGCCACCGGCAGCGGGGCGCCGTCGTACGTCGGTGGTGCCCACGCGTGGAACGGGACGGCCGCGACCTTGAAGGCCAGGCCGAGCACCAGCAGTGCGATGCCGACCGAGGTCAGCGGTAGGGACAGGGCGCGCACCGGCGAGCCGCCCGCCAGCGAGACGTCGCCCGACAGCGCGGTGCCCAGCAGCGTCAGGTGGAGGCGGCCCGTGACCGCGTAGAGCAGTGCCGCGCCCAGCAGCGAGACCGCTGTCGCCACCACGCTCACCACGAAGAACGTCACCGCGGCCGCCGCGCTCTCCATCGTCTGGCGGCGCATGCCGACCAGCACGTACAGCGGCAGCGTGAGCGTCTCCAGCGCGACGATCAGCGTGATCAGGTCGCCGGCCGCGCCCAGCACCACGCCGCCGGTCATCGAGCACGTCAGCAGGAAGCAGTATTCGCCCGTCGGCGCGACGCCCGCCCGCAGCAGCGGCGCCGAAAGGGCGAGCACGCCCACCGTCAGGAACGCGAACACCGCGCCCACCAGCGCCGAGCGGCCGTTCGCGACCAGGGAACACGCGTCGGCCACGCAGAACGTGCCTCGGGATGAACCCGTGCCGACCACGATCGCGACCGCACCCGTCGCCAGGCCGCCGGCGATGGCCACGGCGAGGGTGACGGTGACGACACGCCCGCCTGGCGCTCACCGATCGGTAATCCGGAATCCACATGGAAGCCGCAGTACGCGGACGTGCGCGAGGATCGCGTCGTGGTCTACGGCTATGCCAGCCGCGACGTGCAGGAGTTCGTCTACCGGATCAAGGCGACCAACGCCGGCAAGTTCGTCATTCCGCCGGCGTTCGTGGAGTCGTTGTACGACCGCGGCGTGCAGGCACGCGCGCCGGGTGGCGGGACGATGACGGTGGAGCGCAAGCCTTAACGGCCCCTCCCGTGCGGGATCGCGCCTGGCGCGCTCCCGCACGGCGGCCGTATCGACGTGACCATGCCTTTGCTCTCCCGCCTCCGCCGCATCAAATGGCACAACGCCCTCGTCGCGCTGCTGTTGCTCGCCGCCGTGCCAGTGTGTTTTCGCCTGTGGCCGCACGAACCCCTGCGTGCTTCGTTTCCTTCGTCGACGGCCGTGTACGACACGGAAGGGCATCTGCTGCGCCTCACGTTGGCCAGCGATCAGCGCTATCGCCTGTGGGTACCGCTGGAAGACATCTCACCGGCGCTGGTCGATGGCGTGCTGCTGCACGAGGATCGCTGGTTTTACTGGCATCCCGGTGTCAGCGCGTGGGGTCTCGTGCGCGGCGCGTGGATGACCTACGTGCGTCGTGGCAACGCGCAGGGCGGTTCCACCATCACGATGCAGCTCGCCCGGCTGATGTGGCACCTGGATACGCGTAGTCCGGGCGGCAAGATCGTGCAGGCGGCGCGCGCCGTGCAGCTCGAGTTGTTCTATTCGAAACACGACATCCTCGAGGCCTACCTCAACGCCGCTCCCTACGGTCGCAACGTCGAGGGTGTCGGCGCGGCGAGTCTCGTCTATTTCGGCAAGGCGCCGGCGCGCCTCAGCCTGCCGGAGGCACTGACGCTCGCCGTGATACCGCAGGAGCCCGCGCGTGGCCTGCCCGGTCACGTCAACGGCAGCACGGTGATCGACAAGGCGTTGAAGTCATCGCGCGACCGCCTCTTCGCGCGCTGGGTCGCCCGGCATCCGGATGACGCCAGCGCCCGTCCCTTGTTCGACCTTCCGCTGCGGTTGCGCCCCATCAGCCAGCTACCGTTCGAGGCACCCCACTTCGTCGAACAGGTGCTCGCCGAGCGGCGCCTCGATGGCGACGAGGACATGCGGGTGGCGACCACGCTCGACCTGGGCCTTCAACACAGTCTCGAACGGCAGGTGCGCCAGTACATCGAGCGCAGTGGCGATCGCGGTATCCGCAACGCCGCGGCGCTGCTCATCGATACGCGCGACATGGGTATCAAGGCGATGGTCGGCTCCGCCGATTACTTCGATGCGTCCATCTACGGCCAGGTCAACGGCACGCAGGCGAAGCGTTCACCCGGGTCCACCCTCAAGCCGTTTATCTATGCGCTGGGTTTCGACCAGGGCGTGCTGCACCCGGAGACGGTACTGCGGGATGTGCCTTCCGCGTTCGGCCCTTATACGCCGGAAAACTTCGACGGGCATTTCCTCGGTCCCGTCACGGCGACGCAGGCGCTGGTCCGCAGCCGCAATATTCCCGCGGTGCAGGTGGCCGCGAAGCTCGCCAACCCCAACCTCTATCAGTTCCTGCGCGATGCCGGTGTCTCGCGCATGGCCAGCGAACAGCATTACGGCCTGGCCCTCGTGCTTGGCGGTGGCGAAGTCACCATGCAGGAACTGGGCGGCCTGTACGCCATGCTCGCCAATCGCGGTGAGTTGCGTCCGCTGCGCCTGCTGGCCACGCAGCCCCGAACCCGTGGTACCCGCCTCCTGAGCGAGGAGGCGAGTTTCATGGTGATGGACATGCTTCGGCAGAACCCGCGTCCCGACGATGCCGTCGCGGCACAACCCTCGCGCCTGCCCGTGTACTGGAAGACCGGCACATCGTGGAGCTTCCGCGACGCGTGGACGGCGGGAAGCTTCGGACCCTACGTGCTCGTGGTCTGGATCGGCAACTTCGACGGCGCCGGCAACCCCGCCTTCGTGGGCGTGGACGCGGCCGCCCCGTTGTTCTTCCGTATCGCCGATGCCTTGCGCGCGGAGCGGCCCGGCCTGGCCGAGCCCATTCGGCGCAATCCGCCCAACCTGCGCCGCGTGCCGGTCTGCCTTGCCAGCGGCGACCTTCCGAACGCGTGGTGCCCGCAAGTGGGTAGCACGTGGTTCATTCCCGGCAAGTCGCCTATCCGCGTCAGCAACGTGCACCGCCCGGTCGTGATCGACACGGCGACCGGCAAGCCGGCCTGCCCACCGTACGATCCACAACGGACACGCACCGAGGTCTACGAGTACTGGCCGTCGGATCTCGCCCGCGTCTTCGCCCAGGCGGGCATGCCACGACGTGCGCCGCCGCCGTTGCCGGACTGTCAGGGCGGAGGACAGGCGGCGGGCGACCCACCGAAGATCACCTCGCCCCTGAAGGGCAGCACGTACCAGATCCGCGTGTCGCGGCTGGGTAGCGAGCGTGTCGCCTTCACCGCCACCACCGATGCCGCCTCGCGCACGCTGTACTGGTTCGTGGACGACGCCTACCTGGGGAGCGTGGCCTCTGGGCAGCCGCTGATGTGGGCGCCGGAACGCAGTGGCCGCTTCCTTGTCCGCGTGGTGGATGACCAGGGCCGGACGGACTCACGCGTGCTGGGTATCGGCGTCCTGGAATAGGTCTGCCGCCGTCGGAGAGAACGATGCGCATTTCCGGCAACCGGCATTCAGGAAACCGCGCGCGCTGACGATAAGGAAGATCGGCGCACACTCGGGGGGGAGTCGCACGTGACCATCGACATCATCGCAGGTCTCCGCTCGCTGCTGGGCGGTTCAAGCACCGACATCAGCGGCAAGATGGACGCACTCAACCGGACCCAGGCGGTCATCGAATTCGCGCTCGATGGCACGATCCTGGACGCCAACCAGAACTTCCTGGACGCGATGGGCTATGAGCGGTCGGAGATCGTCGGGCGGCACCACCGTATCTTCGTGGCGCCGGAAGAAGCCGAAGCGCCTGCCTATGCGGCGTTCTGGCAGCGCCTTGGATCGGGCGAGCCCGATGTCGGACTTTATCGTCGCCTGGGTGCGGGTGGCCGCGAGGTATGGATCCAGGCCAGCTACAACCCGGTACTGAACCGTTCGGGCCGGCCCGTGAAGGTCGTGAAGTTCGCGACCGACGTCAGCGAACAGCGCCTGCGCGCCGCCGACATGGAGGGTCGCCTGGCCGCCATCGACAAGGCCCAGGCGGTGATCAGCTTCACCCTCGACGGCACCATCCTCGAGGCCAACGACAATTTCCTCGCCACGATGGGTTACCAGCGCGACGAGGTGATCGGCCAGCACCATCGCATCTTCGTCGACCCGGCGGACCGGCAGAGCGCCGAATACCGCGCCTTCTGGGAGAAGCTGGGCCGGGGCGAACACGACTCGTCGCTGTATCGCCGCATGGACCGGCAAGGACGCGAGATATGGATCCAGGGCAGCTATAACCCGATCTTCGACATGGCCGGCCGTCCCTTCAAGGTGGTGAAGTACGCCACGGACGTGACAGCGCAGACGCGTGCCACTCGCACCCTGCACGCCTCGCTTGCGGAACTGGCCGACACGGTGCCCGCCATCGCCGAACAGGCGCGCGTCACCAACGCGCTCGCCACCGAGGCCAGCCGTTCCGCCGCCGATGGTGGTGCGATGGTCGAGGCCGTGATCAACACGATGTCCGCCATCCAGGATGGTGCCCGCGACATCGCGGACATCGTGGCCCTGATCGATACGATCGCCTTCCAGACCAACATCCTCGCGCTCAACGCGGCCATCGAAGCGGCGCGCTCGGGTACCCATGGGCGCGGCTTCGCCGTCGTCGCGCAGGAGGTACGGATGCTCTCGCAACGCAGCGCCGAGTCGGCGCGGGACATCCGTACCCTGATCGACGGGACCCTGGAGCGCGTGCGCGAAGGCAACGAGCGCAGCGGCGAAGCGGGCGCGGCGATGCGGGACATCCTGACCTCCGTCAGCACCCTGCTGGACCGCGTGTCCGACGTGGCCCAGGCCACCAACCAGCAGGCGGGCGGCATCGATACCGTGCGCAGGGCCGTCGCCGAACTGGCCTGACGCGACAGTGTTCAGCGGTCCCCGCTGGGCGTAACGTACGGGCCTCGACGACCGGAGGAGGCCCTGCCATGAACAGCACGATCATTCCCTGCCTGCGTTATCGCGAAGCCCTGGAGGCGATCGACTTCCTCTGCACGGCCTTCGGTTTCGAGAAACAGGCGGTGTACGTCAACGCCGATAACCCGCGTCTCGTCGACCACGCGCAGCTGACGTACCGGGGCGGCATGATCATGCTGGGTTCCGTTCGCGACGACACGCCCTTCAGCAAGCACATGGTGCAGCCGGACGAGGTCGGCGGGCGGGAGACGCAGTGCGCCTGTGTCACGGTCACCGATGTGCGCGCGCACTACGAGAAGGCCAAGGCGGCCGGCGCGCGAATCGTCGACGAGTATGAAGAGAAGGAATACGGCGGTGCGGGGTATTCGGCCCGCGACCCGCAAGGCCACCTCTGGTACTTCGGCAGCTACGACCCCTGGGCGCCCGTTCCCGGTTGATGGGGCCGCTTGCCGCGCTCGGCCATGTAGAGGCGGATTTCGTCTTCCGCGATCTCGGCCAGCGCGCGCAGGCCTTCCTTCTGTGTTTCGTCCAGGCGGCGTGGCGTCTTGTCGATGACGCAGAGCGTACCGACCACCAGACCTTCCGGTGAGCGCAGCGGACAACCCGCGTAAAAACGGATGTGCGGCGCACCATGCACGAGCGGGTTATGACGGAAGCGATCGTCCTGGCTCGCGTCCTCGATCAGCAGCAGGTCGTTGCCGAGGATGGCGTGGTTGCAAATAGCCCATTCCCGCGGCGATTCCGTTATGTCCATGCCGCGACGTGACTTGAACCACTGCCGTCGCGAGGTCAGCAAGCTCATCAGCGAAACCGGCGTGCCGGCGATGACGCCGGCGAGCCAGGTGATCCGATCGAAGGCGGGATCGGGCGCGGTGTCCAGCAGCCCGGTTCGGCCGAGGGCGCGAAGGCGCGCCGCTTCGTCACTCCGCACGGGATAGGGCGGGGACCGCTCCGGCCGCAATTCCTGCGACACGACGATGCCCGGAAACGATGCGATCGCCGTTCGTTCCTCGAGCAGGGAAAGGACCGCGCTGCGGCGCATGCGGCGATGACCGCCGGGCGTCTTCCACGATTCGATCGCGCCGCTCTCGATCCACTTCTGCGCGGTGCTCACGGAAATGCCGAGCAGCCTCGCGGCTTCGCGCGTGGTGAGCGTCGGATCGGCGTCGTCGGTGGTGGTGGCAAGTAGTGGCTGCAAGGCGGTACGTGGATGCATGTAAGGAATTACATATCGACGCTACCACAGGCTTTCACGAGACGCCCTTGGCAAGCACGACGCGTTTCGGTGGCGAGCATAGGGCGGTTTTTTGCGCGTAACGGCTGAAACATAAGTCGATGCGTCGCAAGAATGGCCGTCATGCGGAAGGCGCAAGACGCTACGCACACCCTTCTATACCGGCAAGAACTTGCCGGAAATGCATATGTCCTCACCGAAGGGCGACATCGCGCCCACGGTCCGAATACGTGTCAAGGCATCCAATCGGCGGCATCGTCAACTTCCGAGGACTTTTCATCCATGGATGCGCGTGTTCAAAAACAAATACAGACGGCTCATCCGAAGGCCGCCATCATGACCACCGGCTTCCTCGCGGCGCTTGCCGGACTGATGTTCGGCCTCGACATCGGCGTGATCTCCGGCGCGACGCAGTTCATCCAGTCGGACTTCAGGATCGACGACCGCATGATCGAGTGGATCGTCAGTTCGATGATGGCTGGCGCCGCCATCGGCGCGCTCGCGGCAGGCTGGATGTCGGCAACGCTGGGACGCAAGCGTTCGTTGATTCTCGCGGGCGTGCTCTTCATCGCCGGCTCCATCTTCTGTGCGCTGGCAACGTCGGCTTCCGTGCTCATCGTCGCCCGCTTCGTGCTCGGCCTGGCTATCGGCGTGGCCACGTTCACGGCGCCGCTGTACCTGGCGGAGGTGGCTCCGGAAAAGATCCGTGGCGCGATGATCTCCACCTACCAGCTGATGATCACGACGGGAATCCTGCTGGCCTTTCTCTCCGACACCGCCTTCAGCGGTTCGGGCAACTGGCGCTGGATGCTCGGCATCATCGCCGTGCCGGGAGCCCTGTTCCTCGCTGGATTGTTCTTCCTGCCGGATAGCCCGCGCTGGCTGCTGATGCGTGGGCGACGCGAAGAGGCCGAGGGCGTTCTCGCGAAGTTGCGCGGCGACGAGGCGATCGTGAAGAAGGAGATCGCAGATATCGACGAACAGTTGAAGACCCCGCAGCACGGCTGGAGCATGTTCCGGGAGAACCCGAACTTCCGCCGTTCCGTCGGGCTGGGCGTCCTCTTGCAGGCGATGCAGCAGTTCACCGGCATGAACGTGGTGATGTACTACGCCCCGCGCATCTTCAAGGACATGGGTTACGACACCCACGCGCAAATGTGGTTCACGGCGGCGGTCGGCCTCACCAACGTACTCGCGACGCTGATCGCTTTCGCCTTCGTCGATCGCCTGGGCCGCAAGCCGATCCTCTATGCGGGCTTCACGATCATGGCCATCGGCCTTGGCATCGTCGGCAGCATGATGGGCATCGGTATCCATACACGCGGCGAGCAGTACTTCACGGTGGCGATGCTGCTGGTCTTCATCGTCGGCTTCGCCATGTCGGCGGGTCCGCTGATCTGGACGCTGTGTTCCGAAGTGCAACCCCTCAAGGGACGCGACTTCGGCATCGCCTGCTCCACGTTCACCAACTGGGTCACCAACATGATCGTGGGCGCGACCTTCCTGTCCCTGCTGAGCGGCATCGGCAACGCACAGACGTTCTGGCTCTACGCCATCCTCAACGCGGTGTTCATCGGGATCACGTTCTGGCTGGTACCGGAGACGAAGAACATCACCCTGGAACAGATCGAGCGCAACCTCATGAGCGGGAAGCCGCTGCGCAAGATCGGCCAGTAATCCTTGGCGGCATCGCGCGCGGCGATCAGCGCGCGATGCCCAGCCTCGCCGCGGACCGGCGCAGGTTCGCCCTGTCCATGCCGAGTTCGCGGGCCGCGGCGGCCCAGTTGCCGTCGTTTCTAAGCAGGGACCGTTCGATCATATGGCGCTCGTGCTGATCGAGCGACGCGCGCAGGCCAAGCTCCGTCGGAGCGGATTCCTCGACAGGCGCGGCCACGACCGGTTCGTTGACGCGTGGCAGATCGAGGTCGGCGGCGGACAGCGTCAATGCGCGAGGCTTGCGGCCTCCGCGCGCCAGGGCCTTCAGTGCACTGCGCCCGATCGTATGTTCGAGTTCGCGGACATTGCCCGGCCACGACCAGGCAAGCAGGGCCGCCTGCGCATCGGCGGCGAGGCGCAAGCCCGTAAGGCCGAGGCGTGCACGGTTCTCTTCCAGGAAGCCTCCCGCCAGGAGGAGGATATCGTTGCCGCGCTCGCGCAACGGCGGCACGAGCAAGGGATACACACTGATGCGATGGTAGAAGTCGGCACGGCAGCGGCCGGCACGCACTTCATCGGCAAGATCGCGATTGCTCGCGGCGATGATGCGCACGTCGACGCGATGTTCCCGATCCGAGCCCACGCGCTGCAATTGTCCGCTCTGCATCACGCGAAGCAGCGTCGCCTGCGCCGCGAGCGAGAGGTCCGCCACTTCATCGAGAAAGAGCGTGCCGTGATCGGCGAGTTCGAACTTGCCGCGGCGGTCGCCCGTCGCGCCGGAGAAGGCGCCGCGTACATGGCCGAACAATTCACTCTCGATCAGTTGTTCGGGCAGCGCCGCGCAATTGATCGGTATCAGCGGACGGTCGGCTCGCGAGGACGCGGCATGGATCGCCTGCGCCACCAGTTCCTTGCCGACGCCTGTTTCGCCGCGGATGAGCACGGTGAGGTCGCTGCCCGCCACGGTGGCGATATCGTCCAACAGCCGACGGAACGCGGGACTGCGGCCCGCAAGACGGCGCACGGGTGCCTGCCCGGCGGCCAGCCGGTAACCCTCGGCTCGCGACCGCTCCTGTTCCGCCGTGCGTTCCAGGCCTCGCATGCGTTCCGCGGCCGACACCGTCGCGGCAGCGAGGCTGGCGAAGGCGCGCAAGGTCTCGAGGTCAGGGGGTGAGAACCGCCCTGCGTCCAGCGCATCGAGTGTCACCAGTCCCCACGGCTTGCCATCCACCTGCAAGGGACATCCCATGCAGTCGTGCACATCGAGCGGCGCGTGCCCGGCGACCAATCCATCGTAGGGATCGGGCAGGTCGCTGTCCGGCGGGAAAAGGGTGGGTCCGTCGCTGGCGAGAAGCGCGGCAAAGCGGGGATGGTCGGCGATGAGGAAGCGTCGGCCCAAGGCGTCTTCCGTGAGTCCCTGGACCGCAAGTGGCGTGAGCGTCGGGCCGTCCAGCCGAAGCAGTGCGCTGGCATCGCAGGGGACGAGGGAGCAAAGCGCGGCGAGCAGGCGACGGTAACGCTCCGACTCCGGCAGGTCGCGCGCCAGGTCGTCGACGAGGGGAAGGAGGGTTTCGAGGGTGGCGGACGATGTAGTCATTTCGACATCGAAAGGGTCGGATCGACCCCGTGTATGCATAGGTCATATCGACCCTGCATCATCCTAACACGTTGATTCCATGGCACTGCATTGCCTGGCACGGGATATGGATACCAGGGGTGTCCCCAACGAAGAGAGAGCCAAGGCATGATCTCCGCCGAACACCGCGCCATTATCCGTTCCACCGTGCCCCTGCTGGAGGCCCGTGGCGAGGCGCTGACCACCCACTTCTACGACATCCTCCTCGACGAAAACCCGGAGGTGCGGCCCTATTTCAACCAGGCCAACCAGGTCACCGGCGACCAGCCGCGCGCACTGGCCAATGGCGTGCTCATGTACGCGAAACACATCGACCGCCTCGAGGCGCTGGGCGACCTTGTCGGCGCCATCGTCAGCAAGCATGTTTCCCTGCGCATCCGCCGCGAGCATTACCCGCTGGTTGGCGCATCGCTGCTGCGTGCCATTCGCGACGTGCTGGGTGCTGATGTCGCCACCGACGCGGTGATCGAGGCGTGGGGTGTGGCTTACCAGCAACTGGCGGATATCCTTGCCGGCGCGGAAGAGGACGTCTACGCGCGTGTGGCGAGCGCCCCCGGTGGCTGGCGCGACGGCCGCGACTTCGTCGTCGTCGCGAAGATTCCTGAAAGCGAGGAGGTCACGTCGTTCCACCTCGTGCCGACGGATGGTGGCGCCGTGTACGCCCACGCGCCCGGTCAGTACATCGGGTTGCGGGTACAGGTGGGTGGGCAGGACATGCGGCGCAATTACTCGCTTTCCGCGGCACCCGACGGGCGTGGTTACCGGATCAGCGTGAAGCGACATCCGGGTGGTGCCGTATCCAATCACCTGCATGACCACGTGCATGTCGGCGACACGATCGAGCTGTTCCCGCCATCCGGGCACTTCGTGCTGGAGGAGAGCGACAGGGCGCTGGTCCTCATCAGCGGTGGCGTCGGCATTACGCCCACGCTGGCGATGTTGCAGGCCGCGCTGGCCACCGATCGTCCCATCCACTTCATCCATGCCGCCCGGCACGGGGGCGCGCACGCGTTCCGTGACACCATCGACGAGCTTGCCAGCCGGCATCCCAACCTGACGCGTTACTACTGCTATGAGTCCGTGCGCGAAGGCGACCCCGCCCCGCACGCCACGGGATTCCTGGACGCCGAGCTGCTGGGCAAGTGGTTGCCGCATGCCGACGCGCTGGATGCCTATTACCTCGGACCCAAGCCTTTCATGCAGGCCATGCGACGCGCCTTGCGCACGCTCGGCGTGCCCGACGACCGCGCGAAGTACGAGTTCTTCGGCCCCGCCTCGTCACTCGATTGACCGGTTGCACCTCGGGCGCCCTCCGCACGGAAGGCGCCCGATGATCCGCTGGATCAGAGCTGGCTCATGCCACCGTCCACGATGATCTCCGTGCCAACGATGTATGCCGATTCCGCCGCGCTGAGGTGAAGAATCGTGGATGCCAGTTCTTCCGGCGTTCCGAAGCGGCCCACCGGGATCTGCGACTGGATCTGCGCCGCGGTGGCATCGAGCGTTGCCGCATCCATGCCCAGCTTGCCGTACAGGGGCGTGCTGATGGGCCCCGGGCTGACGACGTTCACGCGCACGCCCCGTGGCAGCAGCTCCGCCGACAGCGTGCGTGCCAGCGAGATCAGCGCCGCCTTGCTCGCGGCGTAGACCGACGAGTTGGGCATGCCGATATGCGCGTTGATGGAACCGTTCAGCACAATCGACGCGCCACGGTTCAGATGAGGCAACAGCGCCTGCAACTGGAAGTACGCGCCTTTCACGTTGGTATCGAACGTCGTGTCCCATAGCGCTTCGTCAACGGTGTCGAACGAGGCGAACTTCGCCGCGCCCGCATTGATGAACACCGCATCGATGGTGATCCCTTCGCGGGCGATCACCTGGGCGAGCGCCGCCGCTGCGCCCTTCGCCGAGGCGTCATTGACGATGGTCACCGCGTCCGGTCCGATGAGATCTTTCGCCCGGTCAAGCGCGGATGCGTCGCGTCCGGTAATGACGACACGCGCGCCTTCGTCGGCGTAAGCGCGGGCGGCGGCAAGGCCGATGCCGCTGTTGCCACCGGTAACCAGAACCGACTTGCCTTCAAAACGACGCATGGTCTTCTCCATCGGCCGGGATGGCCGTGATGGGATGCATTGTGCGCGCCAGCCGGTCAGATGCCATGCCATGTGCGCGTCGAAGATGTTCGACAGGATCGAACGTCTTTAGTGCGAAACATGGTGAGGACTACCACGGCAGAGTCATTCATGTCCCCCGAAAAACGGACAATCTGCGAATTAGCGAAGCGTTTGGGGATTCCAGAAACAAGTTAAATTTTTGAGGAATCTTCCATATGGAACGTAAGTCCATTCCTACAGAATGATTCGAGCGCTCGCGTTGTCGAGCTTTGGCTGCGTGATGCGCGGGGATGACCCCGTGTCTCCCCAGGCCGGCGACCCCCGCAGGGGTCGTTGCTCAATCAAAACGATAGAGAACAAGAAAGGTTAATTGGATGAACCTCAAGGCAATCACTTCCGCCCTGCTCATCGCAGGTTTGTCGGCACCGTCCGCCTTCGCGGCCGATGGTGGAACGATCACATTCAACGGCTCGATCAGCAACGTCACCTGCACGGTAAACGGTGGCGCCCCGGGTAACGGTCCGGACTTCGAAGTCCAGATGCAAGGGGTAAGCGCGGGCAGCTTCCCGAATGTTGGCGATATCGCCGGAAAGACCCCGTTCCGCATTTATGTGGGCTCGGCGGGTGAAACCGAATGCACCAACGACACCAAGGTATGGGCCGCCTTCGAGAACGGCTCGACGGTCGACGCGCTCACGGGCGCACTCATCGTATCGGGTGGCGCGACGGGCGTGCAGATTCGCCTGTTCGACAAGGCGGATACGCCGATCGACATCCTGGGCAACAACCAGGGTGCCGTGCAGGAAACCATCGCCGACAACCAGGCCGTGCTCGTCTACGCGTCCGGTTATCAGCGCACGGGCAATGTCGTCGCGGGTGAGGCCGACAGCTCCGTGGTGTACGGCATTCGCTTCGAGCCGTAAATCGCACGGACTTAAGTAGCAAGGGGCGATCGCCACGGAGACCGGCGATCGCCTTCTCCACACGAAGGAACGCTTTGAACATGCAAGGAATGACCCGTATGACTTCGCGATGGCCCGTGGTGTTTGCTGCCCTGGCGGTTCTGTGTACCGGCGGGGAGGCGGCGGCAGGAGTCGTCATGAATGCGACGCGCTACATCTACGACGCCGGGGCCGCGGAGATCACGGTCAAGGTGAGCAACACGGGAAAACTACCTGTCCTGACACAGGCATGGATCGATGATGGTGATGTGCGTTCGACACCGGAGCGCGTCGATGTCCCGTTCAACCTGACGCCGCCCATCGCGCGTGTCGAGGCCGGAAAGGCGCAGACCCTCCGCATCTCTTTTACCGACGGCAAGCTGCCGGTGGACCGTGAATCGCAGTTCTGGATCAACGTGCTGGAAGTGCCGCCGAAGCCCGCAGGCGAAGAGGCGAGCAACAAGATGCAGCTGGCCTTCCGTTATCGCCTGAAGCTGTTCTTCCGGCCCAAGGCCCTGCCGGGCTCGGCAGCCGCGGCTCCGGACAAGCTCGCGTGGACGCGTGCGGCCAATGGAAGCCTCGAGGTGAACAACCCGACCGCATTCCACGTCACCCTCAACGACGTGCGCCTCGATCTCGCCGGGCGCGAGGTCATCGTCGATCCCTTCGCGATCGCTCCCTTTGCAAAGGTGACGCCGAAGCTCGCGGAAGCGTTCGCGCAGGGCGAAGGCATCAAGGTGCGCTACCAGAGCATCAACGACTATGGTGGCTTTACCATGCATGACAAGAC
>DATNJP010000164.1:0-4517 GCA_035603855.1 Luteibacter sp.
GACTGGAAGGCCGAGGCGATCACGTCCTTGACGATCTGCTCCGGCAGCGCCGACGAGTCGGCGATCATCGCGTTCTGGCCGCCGGTCTCGGCGATCAGCGCGGCGATCGGCGCGTTGCGTGCGGCTAGCGCGCGGTTGATCGCCCAGGCGGTATCAGTCGAGCCGGTGAAGGCCACGCCGGCCACGCGCGGGTCGCGGGTGAGGGCGGCACCGACGGTGGCGCCGTCGCCGGGCATGTACTGGAGCACGTCGGCCGGCACGCCGGCGGCGTGCAGCAGCTTCACGGCGGCGTAGCCGATCAGCGCGGTCTGCTCGGCGGGCTTGGCGATGACGGCGTTGCCGGCCGCAAGTGCCGCGGCCACCTGGCCAAGGAAGATCGCCAGCGGGAAGTTCCACGGGCTGATGCAGACGAAGACGCCGCGGCCGTTGAGGAACAGCTGGTTGCTCTCGCCGGTGGGGCCGGGCAGCTGTTCGGGCTGGCCGAACAGGCGACGCGCCATGGTGGCGTAGTAGCGCAGGAAGTCGGCGGCTTCGCGGATCTCGGCAATGGCGTCGGGAAGGCTCTTGCCGGCTTCGCGCAGGCACAGCGCGATGAACTCCGCGCGGTTGTGCTCGAGCTGCTCGGCGGCGTGCTCGAGGATCGCGGCGCGGCTGGCGGCGGGCAGGCGGTCCCACGCGGGCTGGGCCTTGACCGCCGCGGACAGTGCACGATCGACCAGGGCCGGATCGGTGTTCTCGACGGTACCGACGATGCGACGGCGATCGGACGGATCGGTCACCTCGACCTTCGTGCCTGCCGTGGCGCCGCCGGCGACCAGCGGGGCGGCGGTCCACGGACCACTGTGGCGGTTGACGGCGTCGGCGAGCTCATGGAGCTCGTTGTCGTTAGCGAAGTTCATGCCCATGGAGTTCTTCCGAAGTTCACCGTACAGATTGACCGGCAGGGGGATGCGGGGATGGGGGATCGAAGCGAAGGAGCGCACCGTCTCGCACGGATCGGCGACGAGGTCGCGCACCGGCACGGTTTCATCGACCACGCGATTGACGAAGCTGGTGTTCGCCCCGTTCTCGAGCAGGCGGCGGACGAGGTACGGCAGGAGGTCCTCATGCGTACCCACCGGCGCATACACTCGGCAGGGCACGTTGAGCTTGTCCTTGCCGATCACTTCCGCGTAGAGATCCGCACCCATGCCGTGCAGGCGCTGGTTCTCGTACGGGCGACCCTGCGCGATGTGGTTGATCGCGGCGATGGTGTGCGCGTTATGCGTGGCGAACTGCGGGTACACGGCGTCGCCGCCGGCCGCGAACAGGCGGCGGGCACAGGCGAGGTAGGAGACGTCGGTGTTCGGCTTGCGCGTGTACACCGGGTAGCCCGACAGGCCGTTTTCCTGCGCACGCTTGATCTCGGCGTCCCAGTAGGCGCCTTTCACCAGGCGCACGAACCAGCGACGGCCGGTGGCGCGGGCCTTTTCGGTCACCCAGTCGATGACGAAGGGTGCGCGCTTCTGGTACGCCTGGATGACGATGCCCAGGCCATTCCAGCCCTCGAGCGACGGATGCTCGAAGACGTCGCCGATGATGTCGAGCGAAAGCTCCAGGCGGTCGGTTTCTTCCGCGTCGACGGACAGCGCGATGCCGTTCTTGAACGCCAGCTGCGAGAGTTCGAGCAGCTTGGCGCCGAGTTCGGCGCGGGCGCGCGCCCGGTTGGCCACTTCGTAGCGCGGATGCAGCGCCGAGAGCTTCACCGAGATCGAGGGGGCTTCCAGATTGCTCTTGAACGGACCACGCGCGCCGAGCGCGTTGATCGCGTCGCGGTAATCCTGCTGGTAACGCTCCGCGGTGGCCTGGGTGAGCGCCGATTCGCCGAGCATATCGTACGAATAACGGTAGACCGCGTGTTCCTTCTCCGCGGAGCGGTCGAGCGCTTCCTTGATGGTGCGACCCATCACGAACTGGTGGCCCATGATCCGCATGGCCTGGCGAACCGCGAGGCGCACCACCGGCTCGCCGGCGCGGCCCACGAGGCGGCGCAGGGCGGAGGTGAAGTCGTGGCGGGTTTCCTCGGCGAGGTTCACCAGGTGGCCCGTGAGCATCAGGCCCCAGGTGGAGGCGTTGACGAACAACGATTCGCTCTGGCCCAGGTGCTTCTTCCAGTCCGCGTCGCCCAGCTTGTCGCGGATGAGCTTGTCGGCCGTGGCCTTGTCGGGGATGCGCAGCAGCGCTTCGGCGACACACATGAGCAGCACGCCTTCCTCGGAGGAAAGGTCGTACTGGCGCATGAAGGATTCGACGGCGCTCTGGTCCTTGGCCCGCGCGCGAACGCGCGTGACCAGGCCGGCGGCCACGTCGATCACGTGCTCGCGTTCGGTCGGCGGCAGGGTGGCCTGGGCCAGCAGGTCGTTGACGGCCTCGGTTTCGTCGCGCAGCCAGGCGGCCGTGATGCGCGCACGCGCCGGCTCGGCGCCGGTCGGAAGTTCGGGACGGAGGATGGTCGGATTCACTTGGGGTGTTCGGAGCGGGGGAGACCGCCCATTGTAGGGGGCGGGGGGCTTCGTGTGTTGTTGCGATGCGGGGCCGTGGCGGGCTGGAAAGGCCGGGTGCGACAACGCGCCGCCTTCCAACCTTGCCGCTTCCTGACTAGCGCCCTATCATCCCAATGTTCCAGGCACGCCGGGCTCCCATGATCGTGCTTCGACCGACCGTCGCGGGTCAGCCGCGCGTGTTGTGGCTCAGGCCCAACCGTGCGCTGGACAAGCGCGGTCTGCGTCGACTGATCATCGGCCTGGCGGCGATAGCCCTGGCGACGGCGTCACTGGGGGCATGGCAGGGGAATGTTTTCGCTCCCGTGTTCGCCCTGATTGAAACCTTCGTCGTGGGGTTCGCGCTTGGCGCGGCCTGGCGGGCCGGCGACAGGGGTGAACGTATCGCGATCGGGCCGGATACGCTGGAGGTTCGTACCGTGCCGGGACATCGGACGGTCCGGTTCCAGACGTACTGGCTGAAGGTTGGGCTGGCTCCGGGGTACAGGCGAAAGCGCCTGTTGATCACGTCGCACGGCAACGAGCTCGAAATCGGCGCCTTCCTTGGGGAAGAGGAAAGGGTCGAGGCGTCAACGAAACTCATGGTGCTGCTGTCCGAAGTCTCAGGCCAGACGCGCAGGTAGGTTCAACAAAGGTGCAAGACATGACATCTGGCGGCATCGGACGATCTGTATCGGCGTGGGCGGCGGGCGCCTTCGCGCTGTTCGGAGGGGCGGCTTGGGCCAACCCGGAACCGAACCAGCTGAACATGACCAAGGGTGCCGCGGAGTGGTCGCCCTATGCCATGCATATGGTGGCCCTCTGGGTCTGCGTGGTGATCGGTGTCGTCGTCTTCGGCGCCATGTTCATCGCCATGTTCCGCTTCCGTAAGTCACGCGGCGCCGTGGCGGAGAAGTGGGCGCACAGCACAAAGCTCGAAATCGTCTGGACGGTCGTTCCCGTCATCATCCTGATCTTCCTGGCCCACCTGGCCACGGGTGGTCTCACCTCGTTCGCCGACACCACCAACGCCGAGATGACCATCAAGGTCACCGGCTACCAGTGGAAGTGGCGCTACGACTATGTGGACTACAAGGGCAAGGGCGTCGACCAGGTCGGCTTCATGTCGAAGCTGGAAGAGACCTCCGACCGCACCCGCCAGCTGAAGTCCAACCTCGACCCGGGCAAGATCCAGGTCGACGGCTACCAGACCTACCTGCTCGACGTGGACAAGCCCCTCGTGGTGCCGGTCGGCGTCAAGATCCGCTTCATCATCGTCGGCGGCGACGTCATCCACTCCTGGTGGGTGCCGGCGCTGGGCTGGAAGATGGACGCGATCCCGGGCATCGCCAACTCGGCGTGGACCAAGCTCAAGGAGCCCGGTGTCTACCGCGGGCAGTGCGCCGAACTCTGCGGCCAGGACCACGGCTTCATGCCGATCGTGGTCAAGGCCGTACCCAAGGCCGAATTCGAACAGTGGCTGGCGACGCAGGAAGACGAGGCCAAGGTACAGAAGGCCGCGCAGACCGCCCAGAACGCTCCCGCCCCGGCCCCCCAGGGTTAACCCGCTTATGTATCCGGTAGAGGTTTAAGGTTATGGCGCACGCAGCCACCCACGACCACCACGATCACCATGGAGCCCCCAAGGGGTTCTTCCAGCGTTGGGTGATGTCCACGAACCACAAGGACATCGGCACGCTGTACCTGATCTTCTCGCTGACGATGTTCTTCATCGGCGGCGCCTTCGCGATGGTCATCCGCGCGGAGTTGTTCAAGCCGGGCATGCAGCTCGTGCAGCCGTATTTCTTCAATGAAATGACGACGATGCACGCGCTGGTCATGATCTTCGGCGCGATCATGCCCTCGTTCGTCGGCCTGGCGAACTGGATGGTCCCGCTCATGGTCGGCGCGCCGGACATGGCCCTGCCGCGCATGAACAACCTGTCGTTCTGGATCCTCCCGTTCGCCTTCTTCATGCTGCTGTCCACCCTGTTCATG
>DATNJP010000165.1:0-8182 GCA_035603855.1 Luteibacter sp.
GACCACGCCCTCCTCGAGCACCATGAGGTTCTTTTCCAGCAGGATGATGTCCGCCGATTCCTTGGCGATATCCGTCGCCGTGTCGACCGAGATGCCGACGTCCGCGTCGCGCAGCGCGGGCGCGTCGTTGATGCCGTCGCCTAGGAAGCCGACGGTGTGGCCGCGGCGCTGCAAGGCCTTCACCACGCGCGCCTTCTGCACCGGCGACATCTTCGCGAACACGGTGGTCTTCTCCACCATCGCGTCGAGCGCGCCGTCGTCCATCTGCTCGATGTCGCGGCCCAGCACGGACGCCTCCACATCGAGGCCCACTTCGGAGCAGATCTTCCGCGTCACCGCCTCGTTGTCGCCGGTGATCACCTTCACCGCCACGCCATGGTGGTTGAGCGCACGGATGGCCGTCGCCGCCGAGTCCTTCGGCGGGTCGAGGAAGGCCAGGCAACCCACCGCGGTCAGGCCGGCTTCGTCGGCGACGCCATAGGCACGGTCGCTGGTCGGATCGCGACGGATCGCCACCACGAGCACGCGCAGGCCGTCCTCGTTGAGGCGACGCGTCATCGTGCGGATCTCGGCACGCTTCTCCGCCGTCATCGGCTCGGTCACATCACCGATCCGTGCCTGAGTGCAGATCGCCAGCATCTCTTCCACGGCGCCCTTGCAGACAAGCAGCTGCTCGCCCTTCCCGTCCGCCACGACCACCGACATGCGACGGCGCTGGAAATCGAACGGGATCTCGTCCACGACATGGAAGCCGCGCGCAACCGGTTCGAGGTCCCGGTGGGCGAGCACGGCCTTGTCCATCAGATTGCGCAGGCCGGTCTGGAAACGGCTGTTAAGGTAGCCGTACTCGAGGGCGTCGTCGGAATCGTCGCCGTTGAGGTCGACGTGGCGCTCGAGCACGATCTTGTCGAGCGTCAGCGTGCCGGTCTTGTCCGTGCACAGCACGTCCATGGCGCCGAAGTTCTGGATCGCGTTGAGACGCTTCACCACCACCTTGCGCTTCGACATGGCAATGGCGCCCTTGCCGAGGTTCGCGGTCACGATCAGCGGCAGCATTTCCGGCGTGAGGCCCACGGCCACGGACAGGCCGAACATGAAGGCCTCGAGCCAGTCGTGCTTGTCGAACCCGTTGATCAGGAAAACGATCGGCACCATCACCGCCATGAAGCGGATCAGCAGCCAGCTCACCGAGGAAATGCCGCGGTCGAAGCTGGTCTGCACGCGCTCGCCCGAGAGCGTGTGCGCAAGCGAACCCAGGTACGTGCGCGCACCGGTCGCCAGGACGACCGCGGTGGCGGTGCCGGACACGACGTTGGTGCCCATGTAGCAGACGGTCGGCAGGTCCAGGGGGCCCGACGAGGTATCGCCCGCCGTCGTGCCGTTGGGGGCGATCTTTTCCACCGGAAGCGATTCACCGGTGAGGATGGCCTGGCTGATGAAGAGGTCCTTCGCCGCAAGCAGGCGCAGGTCGGCCGGCACCATGTCGCCGGCGCCCAGGTGGACGATGTCACCCACCACCAGCTCCTCGACCGGCACCTCGATGCGCTCGGCGTGACCATCGTCGGCGCGGCGCGTCACCGTCGCCGTGTTGCGCACCATCGCCTTCAGGTTCTCCGCGGCACGCGACGAGCGGAACTCCTGCGTGAACGAAAGCAGCACGCTGATCCCGACCATCACCGCGATGATGGTCGGCCCGGTGTAGTCGTCCGGTTCGGTGAACAGCTGCACCACCGCGAGCACCAGAAGCACGATGATGAAGGGGTTGCGGAACGCATGCAGCAGCTGGATCGACCAGTGCGGCGGCTTCTCGTGGCCCACCTCGTTGATGCCGTCACGATCCAGCCGCTCGGCGATGGCGGTCTCGTCGAGCCCGTCCGGCCGGGCGTCCAACGCGCGCAACAGTTCATCCGCCGGACGGTAGGCATCCGCGGTGGCGTTGGTGTAGGTCTTGGCGGCGACGGCCGCCTGCGAGGTGTGGATCTTCATGGCTCGCTACCTCAGCCGGACGCGCGGTCCGGTCAGGCACGAGCGGCCGTCAGCCGTTAGCCGAGGGCAGTCGCGCCGGCGCGGGGCCGACGTTCGGTGTTGCTATGGATATGACGGCGGACGGCGTAAGCCGCGCCGTAGTGTCTATGTCGCTGTTCATGGCTGAGATAGTTTGCCATCCGCCGGTTTCGTCGAGCTTTCAGCGGCATCGAGCGAACGCGGAACGGTGATCGTGCGCTTGGCCGGCACGGGACCGGTGGCGCGACGACGGGCAAGGGCAAAAGCGAGACGGCGGCCGAACATGCGCGGACCGGTCTTTTCGAGCTGGAGGTTCATGGCTCAATCCTCGAATAACGGAAGCTCACGGCTTCCGTCGAGGTGAGCCGGACTTTCCCTAGCGGAGGAAAGCGCCGGCCGACCGGGTGCGGTCGCCGCGGGCGATGAGTTTTTCCAGCGCCGGGACCCGATGCTTGCGGGAGCCGGCGCGTCGACTAGGGTAGACGTCCATATGCCTGGATAAGCTAAGAAGGGTGCCACCGCACGAGATGCCGAGCGGTAGCCGGGGGATTGTCGCGCTGCAACGTAGATTGGTCAAGCGAAAACGTGGCGATTCGCCCACCCCAAAGCTGACGAAATGCCCCCACCCTTGTAGCAGCCGCTCCCTTGTGGGAGCCGCTTCAGCGGCGATAGGTCCTGGCCAAAGACTGGCCCGCTGCCGCGGGATCGCCGCTGAAGCGGCTCCCACACACACACACATGAGATTTGCTGGCGCTTCTGCGCGGCGTCCGGGCCGGTTCAGATCACGCGGGCAGGGGTAGCCCTGCCTTGATGCCTGCCTCGTACTCTGCCGCCTCGCCCAGCAGCCATTCGCGAAAACGGGACACGCCACTGTGTGCTTCGGAGCGCTTGGGATAGACGAGGTAATAGGCTTCCGCCACGCGCATGCGCTCCTTGCACAACACCGTGAGCGCACCGCATTCGATCAGCGAGCGCGCCATCACCAGGCGACCCAGGGCGACACCCATGCCTTCGAGCACGGCGCGTTGCAGGTGTTCCGTGTTATCGAAGCGCGCGACATAACGTGACGGCAACGGCATGCCGAAGGCTTCCGCCCAATCGTTCCAGCGACCCGACGGATCGCCGAGCAATGGCCAGCCGGCAAGCGACGTATCCGGCAGGCCACCCATGCGGCGAACCAGTGATGGGCTTGCGATGGGCACGATGTACTCGTCGAACAGGCGATCCGCCTTCGTGCGCGGCCATGAGCCGAGGCCGTAGCGGAACGCGACATCCACGGTGGGCTCGCGGTCGAAGTCCACGACCGAGACCGACGAGTGAAGGCTGAGCTCGAGTTCCGGATGCTTGCCGACCAGGCGCGGCAGTCGCGGCACCAGCCAGCTCGAGGCGACGGAAGGAAGCACGCTCAGCGTCACCGCGTCCTGATGGCGCCCTTCGAAGCGGCCGAGGGCGTGTTCGATGCCCTCGAAATGATGGCCGATCGCCTCGAGCAGGTTCGCACCGTCCGCCGTGAGGGTGACGCCGCGAGGGCCCCGGTCGAACAACGACCGCCCGAGGCGCTCCTCGAGGTTGCGGATCTGGTGGCTCAATGCGCTGACCGTCAGGTTCAGCTGCTCCGCGGCGCGCGACAGCTTGCCCGTACGGGCGACCAGGACGAACCCCTGAAGCAGACCGAGCGGGAGGCGGGACATGTGAAAAATCCTCAAGGCCGGGTTGCAAACATATCGCTTTTTCACCCTCGATAGAACGGGCACCCTTTACTGAACCGATAGTCGCAGGCCCTTGCGACAGGTCTATGGGAGGTTGTCATGGCGTCGATCTTTACCGGCCTTGCCTTCATGCACGGCCATATCGTGGATCGCGAACTGGTGCTCCGCCTGGGTCGCGAGGAATCCGTCATCGACCGGGGCGCGGGAGCCCGACAGACCGCGGCGGTCGTGCGCAACGAGCAACGCAAGGCGACCAAGCAGGTGCCGGCAAGGCCCGCCTGCGCCGCCTGCTGAGGCATACGCCACCTGAACTTTCGTTGCGTCATCATGGGTGTTTTCCGCCCCTCATCGGAGATGACGCATGACCTTACGCAATCTCGGCAGGTCGCCGCTGCGAGTCGCCCCGCTCGCATTCGGTGGCAACGTGTTCGGCTGGAGTGTCGACGAGCCACGCTCGTTCGACCTCCTCGACGCGTTCGTCGATCATGGTTTCAACCTGGTCGACACGGCGGACGTATACGAAGCCTGGGTGCCGGGCAATGAAGGTGGCGAGTCCGAAGCCATCATCGGCAACTGGCTGAAGAAAAGCGGGAAGCGCGACAAGGTCGTCATCGCCACCAAGGTAGGTAAATGGGCGCGTTACCCCGGGCTGTCGCCCACCAATATCAAGGAAGCGGTGGAGGATTCCCTGCGCCGCCTGCAGACCGATCACATCGACCTCTACCAGTCGCACGAAGACGATCCGAAAGTGCCGCTCGAGGAAACGCTGCGCGCGTTCGACGATCTGGTGACGTCGGGCAAGGTGCGCGTCATCGGTGCATCCAATTATGACGCGACGCGACTCGCCGATGCGCTGTCCACCAGTGCCTCGAAGGGCCTCGCGCGCTACGAGTCGATGCAGCCGGAATACAACCTGATGGACCGCCAGGGCTTCGAGGATGACTTGCAGCCACTCTGCGTGGAGCAGGAGGTGGGCGTCATCAGCTATTACTCGCTGGCAAGCGGCTTCCTCAGCGGCAAGTACCGCAGCGAGGCGGACCTCGACAAGAGCAAGGCACGCGGCGGCAAGGTCAAGGGTTACCTCAACGACCGCGGCTTCCGCGTGTTGGCGGCATTGGACGAGGTAGCAAAGGCGCATGGCGCGACGCCGGCGCAGGTATCGCTGGCCTGGGTGATGGCACAGCCGTCGATCGCCGCGGCGATCGTGAGTGCGACGTCGCTGGAGCAGTTCGGCGAGATCGCGAAGGCGGCGTCGCTGACGTTGACCGCCGATGACCTGGCGAAGCTGAAAAGCGCCAGCGATTCGTAAGCCCTGGACCGAAGCGGCTCCTCCCTGTGGGAGCCGCTTCAGCGGCGAATGGGTGCTAGCCGAAATTCCACTGTATTCGCGAACTTGCCCGCTGCCGCGGGATCGCCGCTGAAGCAGCTCCCACAGGTTGTGAGGTAGGCCGCTGCCGCGGGATCGCCGCTGAAGCGGCTCCCACAACTCCGGCTGCCGGGGCTGGTAGCTGCCAGGTTTTGGTCAGCTACCAGGCAGGCCGGAGGGCCGGCGGGCTTCCGGTCAGCGTGAGGCCAGCAGGACGTCCAGTGCGGCGTTGAAGGTCAGGCTGGGGCGCATGGCGGCGCTGACCCGCTTCATGTCGGGGTGGTAGTAACCACCGATCTCCACGGGCTTGCCCTGTGCGCCGTTCAGTTCACCGACGATCTTTGCTTCGTTGTCGGCAAGCGTCTTCGCCACCGTGGTGAACTTCGCCTTCAGGTCGGCGTCGTCGTTCTGCGCGGCGAGGGCTTCGGCCCAGTACATCGCCAGGTAGAAATGGCTGCCGCGGTTGTCGATCTCGCCAACCTTGCGCGCGGGCGACTTGTTGCTGTCGAGGAAGCGGCCGTTGGCCTGGTCGAGGGTCTTCGCCAGCACGCGGGCATGCTTGTTGTCGTAGCGCTCGGCCAGATGCTCCAACGAAGCGGCCAGGGCCAGGAATTCGCCCAGCGAATCCCAGCGCAGGTAATCCTCTTCGACGAACTGCTGCACGTGCTTCGGCGCGGAACCGCCCGCACCCGTTTCGAACAGGCCACCACCCGCCATCAGCGGCACGATGGAGAGCATCTTTGCCGAGGTGCCCAGTTCCATGATCGGGAACAGGTCGGTGAGGTAATCGCGCAGCACGTTGCCGGTGACCGAGATCGTGTCCTGGCCCTTGCGGATGCGCTCGAGCGAGAACGTCGTGGCGTCGACCGGCGAAAGGACGCGGATATCGAGGCCGCTGGTATCGTGGTCCTTGAGGTAACGCTCGACCTTGGCGATCACCTGCGCGTCATGCGCGCGGTTCTTGTCGAGCCAGAACACAGCCGGCGTCGAGGAGAGGCGCGCACGCTGCACGGCGAGCTTCACCCAATCCTGGATCGGCGCGTCCTTGGTCTGGCACATGCGCCAGATGTCGCCCTGCTCCACCGCATGTTCGAACACCACGGCGCCGTCATCGGCGATCACGCGGACCGTGCCATCGGAGGGAATCTGGAAGGTCTTGTCGTGCGAACCGTATTCCTCGGCCTTCTGCGCCATGAGGCCCACGTTCGGCACGCTGCCCATGGTGGCGGGATCGAACGCGCCATGCGTGACGCAATCCTCGATCACGGCCTGGTACACGCCGGCGTAGGAGCGGTCGGGAATCACGGCCTTGGCGTCCTGCAGCTTGCCTTCGGCGTTCCACATACCACCGGAGTCGCGGATCATCGCGGGCATCGACGCGTCGACGATGACGTCACTCGGCACATGCAGGTTGGTGATGCCCTTGTCCGAGTTGACCATGGCCAGCGCCGGGCGCTGCGCGTACTCGGCCTTGAGGTCGGCTTCGATCTCGGCGCGCTTGGCGGCGTCGAGCTTGTCGAGACGGGCGTAGAGATCACCGATGCCATTGTTGGCATCGAAGCCCACCTGCTTCAGTGCATCGGCGTGCTTCGCCAGCACGTCCTTGTAGAACTCGCGCACCACGATGCCGAACATGATCGGGTCGGAGACCTTCATCATGGTCGCCTTCAGGTGCAGAGAGAACAGCACACCCTTGGACTTCGCGTCGGCGATCTGCGCGTCGATGAAGGTGGCGAGCGCCTTGCGGCTCATCACGGCGGCGTCGACGATCTCGCCCGCCTTCACGGCGACCTTTTCCTTCAGCACCTTGGTGGCGCCGTCCTTGCCGGTGAACTCGATGCGCAGGCTGCCAGCCTTTTCCATCGTGGCCGACTTTTCGCTGCCGTAGAAATCACCGCCCTGCATGTGGGCGACGTGCGACTTCGACTCGGGCGACCACTTGCCCATGCGATGCGGATGCTTGCGCGCATAGTTCTTCACCGAGAGCGGCGCGCGGCGGTCGGAATTGCCCTCGCGCAGCACCGGGTTCACCGCGCTGCCCATGGCCTTGCCATAGCGCGCGTTGATGTCCTTCTCTTCGTCGGTCGACGGCGCGTCGACGTAGTCCGGAAGCTTGTAACCTTGCGACTGCAGTTCGCGGATGGCGGCCTTCATCTGCGGCACGGAGGCACTGATGTTCGGCAGCTTGATGATGTTGGCGTCCGGCGTGGTGGCCAGTTCGCCGAGCTCGGTCAGGTGGTCGCCGATCTTCTGCGCGTCGGTGAGGCGGTCCGGGAACTGCGCCAGGATGCGGGCGGCGAGCGAAATGTCGCGCGTCTCGACCGCGACGCCCGCCGTGCCGGCGAAGGCTTCGATGATCGGCAGGAAGGAGGCGGTGGCCAGGAACGGCGCTTCGTCGGTGAGCGTGTAGATGATCTTGGGCGAGCTGGACATGATTCGGCGAGCCTTATGCTTGAGTGGGCCAGGTCATGGGGCTCGCCGGCGCAGGCCTCAAGGGCGCGCCGGCGGGCGGGAAACCTGTCCATTGTGGCCCGATTCGGCAGAAGGGGGAAAGCGACCGGCGGGCATGGCTGTTATGCCCGCCGGGAAAGAGCCCTTACGACATCCCGGTCTGCGCCCGCGCCAGCGCCTTGCGCTCCTTGCGACGGGCCTTGCGCGCCTTCCAGCGCTCCGACAGGCAGGCGAAGATCACATACAGAGCGGGGGTCGAGAGCAGGGTCAGGCTCTGCGAGATCACGAGACCGCCGATCATGGCGATACCCAGCGGGCGACGGAGTTCGGCACCTTCGCCCAGGCCGATCGCCAGCGGCGTCGCGGCCAGGATCGCCACCATCGTCGTCATCATGATCGGGCGGAAGCGGACCAGGCAGGCCTCACGGATGGCGCCCTTGTAGTCGAGGCCGTGTTCGCGCTGCGCCACCAGCGCGAAGTCGATCATCATGATCGCGTTCTTCTTCACGATGCCGATCAGCAGCACCAGCGCGATCATCGCGACCACGGACAGCTCCGTGTTGGTGATGACGAGCGCGGCCAGCGCGCCGACACCCGCGGCGGGCAACGTGGAAAGGATGGTCACGGGATGGATCAGGCTCTCGTAGAGCAT
>DATNJP010000166.1:0-2774 GCA_035603855.1 Luteibacter sp.
GGGGAAATCCGCGAAAAACAGGAAAGGCGTGCGACTGGCCCATTCCTCGCCCATGAACAGCATCGGCACGAACGGGCTGAGCAGGAGCAAGGCCAGCGCCGCTTCCACGACCTCCGGCGCGACCAGCGCGCACAGACGCTCCCCGAACGCGCGATTGCCGACCTGGTCGTGGTTCTGCAGGAAATTGACGAACCGCGAAGTCGGCAGGTGTCCGCTGGCCTCACCGCGGCGGCGGCCACCCATGGGCTCGCCCTGGAAGGCGAAACCTTCGCGCAGGCTGCGCAGCAGCTTCTCCATGGGAGGCTGGTAATGCGCGTAGTACCCCTCCACCTCGCCGGTGAGCAGCACATGCAATGCGTTATGGAAGTCGTCGTTCCATTGCGCATCGAAGCGACCGCGCCCGAGCAGGTTCGCCTGGTTCGCTTCGTTCTCGAGGATCAGGTGCACATGCCGCTCCGGCGGCATGGCGGCATGGACACGTCCCGCCAGCGAGGACAGCCACCCGGTGTTGCCAATGGCGTGGACGGCGTCGAAGCGCAAGCCGTCAAAGCGGAATTCATCGAGCCAGTAGAGCGCGTTGTGGACGAAGAAATCACCGACCTGGGGCGTCGCGACATCGATCGCCGCACCCCACGGGGTGTGCGTCGCCTCGTCGAAGAACGGCGAGGCGTAGGTCCCGAGGTAATTGCCTTCGGGACCGAAGTGGTTGTAGACGACGTCGAGGAAGACCATGAGGCCCAGCCCGTGCGCCGTGTCGATCAGCGACTTCAGATCGTCAGGCGACCCATACGCTTCCGCCGGCGCGAACGGCAGCACGCCGTCATAGCCCCAGTTGCGCCCTCCCGCGAATTCCGCGATGGGCATCAACTCGACCGCGGTGATACCGAGCGACGCCAGGTGCGGCAACAGCATTTCCACGCCATGGAATCCACCCAGCAGGCCCGCGTGCAGTTCGTAGATCACGGACTCGCGCCACGGGCGACCCTGCCACGCCGTGTTCCGCCATGCGTAACCATCGGGGTCGATGACCACGCTATAACCATGGACATCGCCACCTGCCTGCCGCTTCGAGGCAGGATCGGGAACCGCCGTGCCGCCGTCGATGCGGAAACGATAGAGCGAACCGGCCACGGCGGGACACACGCACTCGAACCAGCCATCGTCGAGTGAACGCATCACCGACGTATGGCCGTCCTCGCATTCGATCGACACCGACTCCGCATCCGGCGCCCACAACCGGAACCGCGTGCGTCCGTCGCCCAACGGCCGGGCGCCGTAGGGCATGGCGTGGGCGTGGCGCTGGCTCATGCCGGCTCGGTCTTCACCGAAGCCGCCAGCAGGATCACGCTGCGGCCTTCCACTTCGATCGTCGGCTCGGTCCATACAATCTCCGTGGCGGTGGGCTCCGCAGTGTTGCAGCGCAGGCGCCATCCGACAGCTGGCTGGGGAAGATGAAACAGATGTTTTTCGGCCGTGGCGTTGATCAGCACGAGGGTGATGTCGGCACGCCGCTCGCCATAGGCCTGGGCGCGGCGCAGTGCGAGCAGTCGGCCCTCGGTGTAGCCCCAGGTTTCCTGGCTCATCTCGGTGCCGCTCTCGTCGAACCACATCACCTCGCGCATGCCGGGAGCCACCTCGGTGTCGCCACGAAGGAAGTGCGCGGCGCGCAAGGTGGGATGTTGTTCGCGCAGCCGGGCAAGCTGCGCCACGAAATCCGTGAGCTGCCTGCCCTGCTCCGATGTCGCCAGTTTCCAGTCGTACCAGGACAACTCGTTGTCCTGGCAGTAGGCATTGTTGTTGCCCTGCTGCGTGCGGCCGAACTCGTCGCCACCCAGCAGCATCGGCGTGCCGTGCGAGAAGAACAGCGTGGCGAGCATGGCCCGCTTGGCGCGGTCGCGCGCGGTGCGGATCGCCGGATCCGTCGTCGGGCCTTCGACACCGTAGTTGTAACTTTCGTTGTCGTTGCCGCCGTCGCGGTTTTCCTCGCCGTTGGCCTCGTTGTGCTTGTCGTTGTAGCTGACCAGGTCTTCCAGCGTGAAACCGTCGTGCGCGGTGAGGAAATTCACGGACGCCCACGGCTTCCGCCGCTGATGGTCGAACAACTCGCCGGACGCCTGCAGCCGGCCGGCCAGGATGCCTCGCATGTTCGAATCGCCCTTCCAGAACTTGCGGATGTCATCACGGAACTTGCCATTCCACTCCGCGAAGCCCGGCGGATGATTACCGAGCTGGTAGCCGCCCGGACCGATGTCCCACGGCTCGGAGATCAGCTTCACGTTCGCCAGCACCGGGTCCTGCCGCATGGCGTCGAACAACCCGCAGCACGGATCGAAACCATGTTCCTCACGTCCCAGGCTGACACCGAGGTCGAAACGGAAGCCGTCGACGTGGAAGGTCTGGACCCAATAGCGCAAGGAGTCCATCACCAGTTGCAGTACACGCGGGTGTGCCGTGTTCACGGTGTTGCCGGTACCCGTGTCGTTGATGCAATAACGCGGGTTGTCCGGCATCAGGCGGTAGTAGCTCTTGTTGTCGAGGCCACGGAACGACATCGTCGTGCCCAGCTCGCTACCCTCGCAGGTGTGGTTGTAGACCACATCGAGGATCACCTCGATGCCCGCCGCGTGCAGCGCCTGCACCGCGGCGCGGATCTCGTTCAACGCGCCTTCGGCGAGGTACGCGGGCTCCGGCGCGAAGAACGCCAGCGTGTTGTAGCCCCAGTAATTGCGCAGCTTCATTTCCGTGAGGCGGCGGTCCTGCACGAACGCATGCAC
>DATNJP010000167.1:0-8577 GCA_035603855.1 Luteibacter sp.
CCGCATCAAGCGCCACACGAGCCGGGATTTGTCGAAGGGAGACTCCGGAGGCACGGCATCGCGCCCGAGCACCGCGCGATACGCCACCCAGAGGAAACGGCCGGGAAGCTGCACGTTTACCGCGGCCGAGATACCCAGGCCGCCCTCCTCCACTGAGCGCGCCAGGGCCAGCTGGAACCACTGGGCGATGCCGTTGGACTGGACCAGCACCCATTCGTCTTCAAGCGGAGCGAGCGGCGCGCGGCGGAGCCACGCGACAAGCACGTCGCGCAGTTCCTCGAGGCGGTTGCCGTGCAGGACCATCAGGCCCGGCGCGATCTCGTCCACGTCGCTCAACGGGCGGCTCCAGGGCAAAAGACGTCACGGCGGATCATCGCTGATCCGCGTCTCGCGGGATGAGACCTCAGAATGGCTTGGCCACGACGAGGAACACGATGGCAAGCAACACGAGGACGGGCAGTTCGTTGAAGATGCGCAGCGTCTTCGTCGGCGGCAGCGCACCGCCCGCCATGCTGCGCTTGAGCAGGCGACCGGACCAGATGTAGTAGGCGAGCATGACCACCACGAGGGCGAGCTTGGCGTGCAGCCAGCCACCCGAAATGTGGAAGTACAGCCAGAGCACGAGGCCGAAGATGAGAGCCATGCCGAACATGTTGTGGCCAAACTTGTAGAGGCGGCGCCCCATGAGTTCCAGCCGCGCCTTCACGGCGGGCTCGTTGCCGGCTTCCGTGATATTGACCAGAATGCGCGGCAGGTAAAACACCGTGGCCATCCAGGCGATCACGAAGACGATATGCAGGGACTTGATCAGCAGATAGGCCACCGGCCGGCACTCCGTCGTGAAAGGCCCGAGTTTAGCCCACGACATGCCTCATCAGCAGCGAACCGATGAACGTCAGGGCGCCGGAAAGCGTACCCAGGGCGATGACCACGCCCCATGCCCGGTGCTTCCAGGCGACGAGGTCGTCGACCTTCCCTTCCACCGAACAAAGGCGTCGATCGATGCTGCCAACCGTCACCGTGAGCTCCTTGACGGAGGCGGTAAGCGCCGATATCTGCCGATCGACCTGCGAAAACCGATCGTCGCTGCGATCGAAGCGGCCATCGAAACGGTCAAAGCGATCTTCGACGCGCGCCATCCAGTCGCGCATCATGAGCCAGTTGCTTTCGTCTGGCCCCCGCTCCGGCACGATGCCGGCGCACGCCAGCTGTTCCGTATGGGAGATTGATGCAGGGCTGCGTTTGGTCATTGCCGTTCTCCATGGCCGGGTAGGAAAAGCATGCGCACAACCCGGGGACACGTGCAGTGTGCACTGCCCGACAAAACGTGTAATGAGAATCCGGCCCGATAGCGAAGATTTCCGACAACGCCGCCCCAGAGAGGAATGGCGGGCATAAAAAAAGGAGCCGGGGCTCCTTTTCTTCGGTCTTCGTGCCACTTGCCTGAGGGAAAGTGGTGGGCGGTACAAGGATCGAACTTGTGACCCCTACCATGTCAAGGTAGTGCTCTACCGCTGAGCTAACCGCCCGAAGAGCTGCGCAGTTTACCGGCGGCCGCCCGCCTCTGCAAGAGGTCCGGCGCGATTTCTTCACGCCGGACCGCCCTCAGCGCAGGGCGCGCTCCCGCAGGCGGTGGATCTCGTCGCGGACCTTGCCGGCTTCCTCGAACTCCAGGTTCTGCGCGTGCTTGTACATGCGCGCCTCGAGCTTCTTGATGGTCGCCCCGACCTGCTCCGGACTGAGCCCGGCGTAGTCCGCGGTCTCTTCGGCCACCTTCTTGGCCGCCTCCCTCGCCTTCTTGCCCTTGCCACCACGCGACCCGACATCCGCGCGGGCGCCTTCCATGATGTCGGCGATTCGCCGCACCACGGTCGTCGGCGTGATGCCATGGGCCGTGTTGTATTCCACCTGCTTCTCACGGCGGCGGGCCGTCTCGTCTATCGCCTCCTTCATGGAGCCGGTGATCTCGTCCCCGTAGAGAATGGCCTTGCCGCGAACATTGCGGGCCGCTCGGCCGATCGTCTGGATCAACGAGCGCGTGGAGCGCAGGAAGCCCTCCTTGTCCGCATCGAGCACGGCCACCAGCGACACTTCGGGCATGTCGAGGCCTTCGCGAAGAAGGTTGATGCCCACCAGCACGTCGAACTCGCCCAGGCGCAGGTCACGGATGATCTCCGTGCGTTCCACCGTGTCGATGTCCGCATGCAGGTAGCGCACTTTCACGTCCTGCTCGGAGAGGTAGTCCGTGAGGTTCTCGGCCATGCGTTTGGTCAGCGTCGTCACCAGCACGCGATCGCCGATCGCGACGCGCTTGTGGATCTCCCCGAGCAGATCGTCGACCTGGGTGCGCACCGGGCGCACCTCCACCTCGGGGTCGATGAGTCCTGTCGGGCGCACGACCAGTTCCACGATGTTGTCGTCGGACCGCTCCAGTTCGTACTTCGCAGGCGTCGCGGAGACGTAGATCGCGCGCGGTGCGCGACGCTCCCATTCCTCGAATCGCAACGGACGGTTGTCCATCGCGGACGGCAAGCGGAAACCGAACTCCACGAGGGTTTCCTTGCGCGAGCGATCGCCCTTGTACATGGCACCCAGCTGCGGAACCGTCACGTGCGATTCGTCGACCACCATCAACGCGTCGGGCGGCAGGTAGTCGAACAGCGTCGGCGGCGGCTCACCGGGCCCACGACGCGTCATGTGCCGTGAATAGTTCTCGATGCCCTGGCAGAACCCGACCTCGGCCATCATTTCCAGGTCGAAGCGCGTGCGCTGTTCGAGGCGCTGCGCCTCCACCAGCTTGTTGTCGCGATAGAGCTGCTCCAGGCGTTCGGAGAGCTCGACCTTGATCGTCTCCATCGCATTGAGCACGCTCTGGCGCGTGCTCGCGTAATGCGTCTTCGGGTAGACGGTATAGCGCGGCACCTTGCGCAGCACTTCACCTGTCAGCGGATCGAACAGTGACAGGTTCTCCACGTCACCATCGAACAGCTCGATGCGTAGCGCCTCGGATTCCGATTCCGCCGGGAACACGTCGATCACCTCGCCGCGCACGCGATACGTGCCGCGGCGCAGCTCCATCTCGTTGCGCACGTACTGCAATTCGGTGAGCTGGCGGATCAGCGCGCGCTGCTCGATGTGTTCGCCACGCGAGAGGATGAGGCGGAGGCTCATGTAGTCCTCCGGATCACCCAGGCCGTAGATCGCCGAGACCGTCGCGACGATCAGCGAATCGCGCCGCGACAGCAGCGCTTTGGTCGCCGCGAGGCGCATCTGCTCGATGTGGTCGTTGATGCTCGAATCCTTCTCGATGAAGGTATCCGACGCGACCACATAAGCTTCGGGCTGGTAGTAGTCGTAGTAGCTGACGAAGTACTCGACCGCGTTGTGCGGAAAGAACTCCTTGAACTCACCGTACAGCTGCGCCGCCAGCGTCTTGTTCGGGGCGAGCACGATGGTCGGCTTCTGGATCTTCTCGACCACGTTGGCGATCGTGAACGTCTTGCCAGAGCCGGTCACGCCCAGCAGGGTCTGCGCCGCGAGCCCGGATTCGAAGCCCTCGGTGAGACGGCGGATGGCCTCGGGCTGGTCGCCGGAGGGTTTATACGGGGAGACTAGCTGGAAGCGATCTGTCATGACTGACGATATGCTGGTTCGGACGTCGAGTTTAAAGCGCCGGCGCCTACACGCCGTGATGCAGTGCACCGATGGCCCGCCAAGGGCCTGAAGCACACCATTCGGGGCCGTTTCTCCGGCCTCCACACATGCCCCTCTCCCGCCGACGAGGCTTCACCTGGCTGGAATTGCTGGTGGTCCTGGCCATCGTGGGGCTGACCGCCAGCCTCGCCCTGCCGTCCCTGGGCACGGCGATCGCCCGGCGCCACCTCGATGCCAGCACCGAGGCCTTGCTGAACGCGCTCGGGCAGGCCCGAACCGCGGCGGTCCGCAGGGACCATGCCACCACGGTCTGCGCCAGCACCAACGGCCATACCTGCTCGCCGTGGGCGGACTGGACGCGGGGCTGGATCGGACGTGATGACCGACTGGGAACGGTGTTCGAGGTCATGGGGCCATTGCACTCGAAACTTGCCACTGCGCGCCGCGCTGGACGGCCCCACGGCGTGGCCTTCGACGTGAATGGCACGTCCCCGGGGTCCAATCAGACGATTACACTCTGCGTACGTGGACAGG
The DNA here is from genome assembly GCA_035603855.1 of Luteibacter sp. Classification (GTDB taxonomy): domain Bacteria; phylum Pseudomonadota; class Gammaproteobacteria; order Xanthomonadales; family Rhodanobacteraceae; genus Luteibacter. Next base: position 4,189 of record DATNJP010000167.1, read on the forward strand.
CGGCCACGGCCATCTCCGTGATCGTCGCCAACTCGGGCCTTGCCCGGCGTACGGCGGCCAGGGCCGACGACGCCGCTACCTGCGCCGCCACCTCGTCACCAAAGCGTTAAGAGCGCTTGACAGCCTCCCCCCACTTCCACAAAATACGTGGCTCCCCGCCCGAATAGCTCAGCCGGTTAGAGCACTTGACTGTTAATCAGGGGGTCGTTGGTTCGAGTCCAACTTCGGGCGCCAGGTTTTGAAAGGCCGTGCAGCGATGCACGGCCTTTTTCTTTGCCCAACGAGCCTCGGCTATCCTCCGCGGCATGCCTTCCGCCTTCCACTACGACGAGACGCCCTCGAGCGGCCTCGATCCCCGTCGCATCGAAGCGTTATGGGAGGTGCGCGTCACCCAGCCAGCCGACTACATCGTGCTACCGGATGGACGCATGGATCTCATCGCACGCTTCCGAACCACGCGCGGTGACCGCGTCGTTGACGTCGAACTCTCCATCATTGGGCCGTCGAGCCGATGGGCCAGCGTGTCCGTGGAGGCGGATCAGCGATACGTCGGCGTGCGCTTTCAAGCAGGCTGGGGCGGCAATTGCCTGGGTATCGATCCAGGCTCGCTCGTCGACTCCGCCCTCCACGGCGCATCCGTCGACGCGATCCTGGGCAGCGATGCGATCCGGCTGAAGCAGGCGACAACCATCGGGGAATTGCGCAGCACAGTGCGCGCCATCGCGGCCGAACGCGCTTTGCGCGCACCGTCGACACCACCCACGGCCTTACACGCGATCGAGCTGTTGCACCGCTCGGGAGGCCGCCTGGCCATCGGCGAATTGGCATCGATGGTGGGTGCGACCGAACGAAGTCTGCGGCGACATATGCATGAAGCGGTCGGTCTTTCCTGCAAGGTGTTCTCCGGTGTGCTGCGCTTCCAGAGAACGATGAGGCTGCTAGAAAGTTCGCCCTCTCCTTCCCTGGCACACGCGGCCGTCGAAGGCGGCTATAGCGATCAGGCACACCTCACCCGGGAATTTCGTCGCCACGGCGGCTTTACGCCGGGACAGCGGCCACCCGCTACGCTGGTGACGATGCCGCTCGACTGACTGGCCGTTTCATTCAATCGCTTCCGCGGTCGCGCACCTAGGCTGGATCGACACCACAGGAGCAACCCATGCGTTTCGGCTATACGATCCTTTATGTCCCCGATGTCGTCGCGACCGTCGACTTCTATGAGCGCGCCTTCGGACTGTCACGCCGCTTCGTCCACGAAAGCGGCCTCTATGCCGAAATGGAAACGGGCACGACCGCGCTCGCTTTCGCCGCGGAGCCCATGGCCGAAGCCAATGGGCTCACGATCCATCGAAACACCGCCGAAGGCCCCGCTGCCGGTGTCGAGATCTGTTTCGTCACGGACACGCCGGAGGAGCACTACGAGCGCGCCGTGAGCCAGGGCGCCACATCGATCAAGCCCGTCGAACTGAAGCCGTGGGGGCAACGTGTCGCCCACCTGCGCGATCTCAACGGTTGTGTCGTCGAGATCTGCACACCGATGTAGCGCCGGGTGCCTCAGAGCACCATGCCGCCGGACACCTCGATCCGCTGCCCCGTGACCCAGCGGTTCGCGTCGCCAAGCAGCGACGCGACCATCGGGCCGATGTCATCCGGCAGCCCCACGCGGCCCAGCGCTGTCATGGCGACGACGCGCTCCTGCAGCTCCGGGTTGTCGCGCACGGCACCACCGCTGAAGTCGGTGGCGATGGCACCGGGGGCCACGGTGTTCACGGTAATACCGCGCGGGCCGAGTTCCTTCGCCAGATACCGTGTCAGCACTTCGATCGCGCCCTTCATGGATCCATAAGCGGACGTGGGGGCGCCGACGAATCGCGCGAGGCCGCTGGAAATGTTGACGATGCTGCCGCCGTCGTTCATGTGCGGCAGCAGCGACTGGGTCAGCAGGAACGGACCCTTGAAGTGCACGTTATACGCGTGATCCAGATCGGCTTCGCTCGTTTGTTCGAATGTCTTGTGCAGCGAGGTGCCCGCGTTGTTCACCAGGTAGTCGAACCGCTCCACGCCCAGCCCGGCAAGCGCGCGCTCCACGGCCTGTACGAATCCGGCGAACGAAGCGGCGTCGCTCACATCCAGTGGCAAGGCTACCGCTCGGCCACCGCGCTCCGTCACGGCAGCGACCACCGCGTCGGCGTCCGCCTGCCGCGAGTGGTAGGTAAGGATCGAATCGACGCCGCGCTCGGCAAGCGCCAGGACAGTGCTGCGGCCGAGACCGCGGCTTCCACCCGTGACGAGGGCGATACGACGGCGGGACTGAATGGCATTCATGGCGCTGTTCCTTGTGGGGATCGGGGAGTGCCACCATAGACTTCGGTGGCGGACGCCTGAATGCCGGAAGGCGCCCACTTCTTGCCCGATCCTGCCCTGCGCGCCCTGCCCCGCCCACGAGGCCCCGGAGAACCCCATGCCAAGCGCATTGACCGACGCCCTCTGGCATTACACGAACACCCGCCCCGGGCCCAGCCCGTTCGTCACCGAGGTGCCCGGTCTCACGATCCTGCGCGCCGATCACGAGAAGCGTCCCAACCTGTTGCTATACAAGCCCGCGCTTTGCGTTGTCGCGCAGGGCGCGAAGACGGCGGTCGCAGGCGATCGCCGGATGGAGTACGGCGCCGGCCAGGCACTGCTGGTCAGCCTCGAGATGCCCGCTTCCGGACGCGTGACCGAAGCGAGCGACACCGAGCCCTACCTGGGCGCCATCGTCGAGTTCGACCTCGCGGTGCTGGGCGACGTGCTCGCGAGCATCGATTCCCCGCGCATCGTTCCCGCCGACGATGCGGAACCCGCCGTCTCGGTCATCGCCGTCGAAGGCCCGGTCGCGGATTGCGTCACGCGACTGGTCAGACTGCTGGAAACGCCACTGGCGATTCCCGTCGTCGCGCCCGCGATCATGAGGGAGCTGAGCTACTGGTTGCTGACCGGCCCCCAGGGAGGCACCCTCGCCCGCCTCGCACTGGCGCAGGCACATCCGACGCGGCTGCTTCATGCGATCCATGCCCTGCGCGACCGCTTCGCCGAGCCGGTGCGCGTCGAGGAACTCGCGTCCGTGGCGCAGCTGAGCCTCTCCGCCTTCCATCGGCAGTTCAAGCAGCTGACGTCGATGACGCCGTTGCAGTACCAGAAACAACTCCGGCTGATCGAAGCACGCCGCCTGATGCTGTCCAGCGAAGCCGCCAACGCGGAAGCGGCGGCCTATGCGGTGGGCTACGAAAGCGCGTCGCAGTTCAGCCGCGAATACGCTCGGATGTTCGGTAGCCCACCCCGGCGTGATGTCGCGAGCATGCGCAGCAGCGCGGCCTGAATCCCGCGCATTCCGGGTCTCAGTGAGCCCCGTCGGCGAGTGGCGCCCTGCCTTGGCGTAGCCGTTCGGCGAGCAGCGTGCTGGATCGGTTCATGCCTTCGACGTCGACCGGCACGCCCTGCGCGGCGAACTTCGCGATGACCTTGTCGAGCGCACCGATGGCGGTGAGATCCCAGAAATGGGCATCGGAGACATCGAGGCGAACCGCGACCAGATCGTCTTCCTTGTACTCGAAGGCTTCGCTGAAGGCTTCGGCGGAAGCGAAGAACACCTGCCCCTTGACCACGTAGGTGCGTACGCCGTCGTGCGACAGCGAACTGTCGATGTCGAGCAGCCGTCCGACCTTGCGCGCGAAAAAGACCGCCGAAAGGATAACGCCCGTGAGTACGCCGCGGGCCAGATCGTGCGTCCACACCGTGACGATGACGGTGCCGAGCATCACGACGCTCGACGACGCCGGATGCGTACGCAACGCGGCGATGGAACGCCAGTTGAAGGTGCTGAGCGAGACCATGACCATCACGGCGACCAGGGCCGCCATCGGGATGCGGCTGACCCACGGCGAACCAAACACCACGAGGATCAGCAGGACGACGCCCGCCACGAGCGTGGACAGACGTCCACGGCCGCCGGACTTCACGTTGATCACCGACTGGCCGATCATCGCGCAGCCCGCCATGCCACCGATGAAGCCCGTGGCGATATTGGCCAGGCCCTGCCCCATGCATTCGCGGTTCTTGTCGGCCCTCGTATCGGTCATGTCGTTGACGATCTGCAAAGTCATCATCGATTCGAGCAAGCCCACGATGGCAAGTGTCGCCGCCGTGGGCAAGACGATCTTCGCCGTCTCCCAGTTCCACGGCACGTCAGGCAGGAGGAAGTGCGGCAGCGAATCGGGCAACGCGCCCATGTCGCCCACGCGGTGGATGTTCATCCCGAAGACCAGCGACACGATCGTCAGGATGACGATCGCCACCAACGGCGACGGTATGGCACGCGTCAGGTAAGGAAAAAGGTAAATGATGGCGAGG
>DATNJP010000168.1:0-3722 GCA_035603855.1 Luteibacter sp.
CCCACACCGTTCAGCAATCCATCGACGATGGCTGCCGTGTCCAGGGTTTCCTCGGTGAACACGCGAAGCGCGACCGACGGACGGGATATCTGCACGGATGCATTCATGGCGGGCTCCTGGCGCGAAAAGCGGCGTGGATGGGCGAACCGGGTACCGATACGGCATTCACGCTATGCCGTTTTGCAAGCGCTTGCAAACTGCACTGCAACATACGTAGAGTCGAACCATCCCGGCACGGAATTCCCTGTGATGAGCAATCTACGCGTTGGCCTGATTGGTGCCGGCTACATGGGGAAGGCGCACACCGTGGCTTTCCAGAGTGTCGGCGCCACGTTCGAGCCAGTGCAGCGGCCCGTGTGCGAAATGATCGCCACATCGACGGACGAGGGCGCCGCGACCGTCGCCAGGCGATGGGGATGGGCGCGCTCCACCGGCGACTGGCGCGAACTTGTGGACGATCCACGCGTCGACATCGTGGTCATCGCCACGCCGCCACGTACCCACCATGACATGGTGATGGCCTGCGTCGCGGCGCGTAAACCCGTGTTCTGCGAGAAGCCCTTGGGAACGAGCGCGGACGAGTCGCTCGCGATGACCGAGGCCGTGGAACGGGCGCGATTACCCAACATGGTCGGCTTCAACTACATCCGCACGCCCGCCAGCCAGTTGGCCCGGCAGATCATCACCTCCGGCGAGATCGGCGACGTCATCCAGGTCACGGCCGAACACGTCGAGGATTACCTGCACGACCCCACCCTGCCCGCGTCGTGGCGCACGCGCATCGCGACGGGAACCGAAGCCGGCGCACTCGGCGATGTCGCCACCCATATCGTCAACGCGTGCCTGCGCCTTGTCGGGCCGATCCAGAGCCTCGTCGCCGACACCACGATCGTACAGTCGCGTCGCGACGGTCCCTACGGCTCCGAGGCCGTGGAAAACGACGATCAGGGCCAGATGCTTCTTCGCTTCGCCAACGGGGCAACCGGCAGCATCAGCTTCAGTCGCATGGCCGCCGGCCGGAAGATGGGCTACACCTATCGCATCACGGGCACCCGCGGCGCGATCGCCTTCGATCAGGAGGACCAGAACGCACTGTGGCTTTACGACGCGACGCGCGAGCCGTCGCGGCGCGGATTCCAGAAACTCCTGATGGGCCCGGCGCACCCGGACTACCTCGCGTTCAACCAGGGCGTCGGACACGGCACCGGATACAACGAACAGATCGTCATCGAGGCGCGGGACTTCCTGCACGCGGTGACGACCGGCGAGTCGGTGTGGCCGACGTTTCGCGACGGATACGAAGTGGACCGCGTGATCGCTGCGGCACTGACGTCGAACCGCGAGCGACGCTGGGTATCCCTCTAGTCCCGGTTGATCAGCGCAGGCTCTGGCGTTTCACCAGTTCGCAAGGAAACAGCTTGCTGCGCGGAACGGCGGCAGGATCATCCATCCACGCGACGATGCGTTCGATCGCGTGCAGCACCATTTCCCGAATGGGCTGGCGCACCGTGGCCAGTGAATACGATGCCCACGCCGCCAGCGGCATGTCGTCGAATCCAACGATGCTCACATCGTCAGGCACGCCGACACCCCGTTCCCGGCAAGCATCGATCGCCCCCAGCGCCAGCACATCGTCGCCGCAGAACACACCGTCGATGGCATCGTCGCGATCCAGCAAGGTATGCATCGCCAGCCGGCCGTGCTCGTGCGTGTAATTCCCCGCGTGGATGGTCTGCCGTAGCAGCTTGCCCGCTTCGTCGGAAAACCCTCTGCCGCGATCGATGGTGGAAGCGTCGTGCGCCGATCCACCGAGGAAGGCCAGCCTGCGAAGTCCACTGGCGCGCATCGCCTCGGCGACAATCCGGCCACCCTTGACGTTATCCACGGTCGCGACCGGCACGGGCGAAGTGCGCCCCGCGCGCCCGAACACATGCAACACCGGCAACCCTGCCGTGCGGCAGGACGCCGCGAAGCCTTCCGGTGGCGCCGAGGTCGCGATCAGCACGGCGTCCACGCTGTACTGCCGAAGCATGTCGAGCGCGGCGCTGCCGTCTTCATCCTCACCCAGGTTCGCCAGCAACGGACGCAGGCCACGCGCCTGGAGCTCGCGCGTGAACAGGTCGAAGACGTCCATGAACGTGGGATTCGCGAAATGATTCGACACCAGCCCGATGAGTGCCGTACGACCGGTCATCAGGCTGCGCGCGAGATGATTCGGACGATAACCCAGCGCCTTCGCGGCTTCGAGCACGCGCTCACGCGTCTTCGTCGAAACACTCGCCCCCTCGGTGAAGGTGCGCGACACCGCCGAGATCGAAACACCGGCAGCCTCGGCCACTTCGCGCGAAGTGACGCGTGATGGAAGGCCTGGCGAAGCGGGCGGTCGGGAGCTCATACGCCTAGATTAGCGCAGCGGATGGCTAGGCATATACGGAGACGTGGATCGACTGCTGCTCCATGGTGTCCAGGCGCTCCAGCAGGCCGGAGTACCAGGTGGCGAGCAAGGTGTCCCCGTGGTTCTCATAGAACTTCATCGTGCCCTGAAGCTCCGCTTTCAGGTTCACCGGCGTGTCGGGCGAATGCTCAAAGGCCTCAGTCGGAATAGCTCCCATGAGCACGCTGGCGTCTGTCAGATCGATCTGATCGCTGAAGATCATCTCGTCAAGGTAAGCATTGAGTTGCCTGGGAGTAATGTTCGAAAAATCCACACTTCGCCCGCCTGACTGCGACACGTTGGCCTCCACTTTTGCCATGGTTGAGGCGGCACTGGTGTCGAGGGGAGTGCTCCTGACTGAACTCGCATGACCCACGCTCGTGATTTCCACTCTTCTTCTCCGATGACATGAAACTCAAGAGAAGCAGATAGCGCGGCGGTATTGTTCCAAACGGTTCGGTAAGCGGATTAAGCCTTCTTTGATTTCCGGGAGCACCTACACACGCCACGTCCATTGAAAGGAACGACGTCTGAATCCGATAAGGACCACACGCCGTAATGGACACAAGCTGATGCCTTGAACAGACTCCGCAAATGACGATGGGCGGTGGTCATGAGACTGCATCAGGAGACGAAACGATGAACAAGACTCTCGCCTTTGCCATGTTTTTCGGCGCTGGCTTTCCCCTTGCGGCGAGTTGCGCGACTCCTTTGACAAGCGCAAGGGTATCGGTGGTCAGTTCGACAAAGGGCGGAACGGAGGCCATTGGTCGGGGCGTAACGGGGACTTCGCGCGATCACGGTGGCGCACGGCTCCAGATCGTCACCGAAGAAATAGGACGAGGCCAGCACGCACAAGCGACGCTCCTAGGCTTTGCGCTTCGCGAGATCCGCACGGAACCTCTGTGCAACGTGGGCGGCCAGGCGAAACCTTGCGCGGGCCGCGGCACGATCGTCGGCTATCGGCGCACGTGGGACGCCAGCGGCCGTGAGGATGGCAACTTTCAGTTCACGATTTTTCCCGTCGGCTTGGGCAGTGCATTGCGCGCAAACCTAACCGTGCACTAACCGCCCATTGGCGATCGCACCACGCCGCACCCCAAGTTCGCCCGCGTCGCTCTCCTCACCACCCACCTCAGTGTTCGGAAGAGCTGGCGGGTACCACCCTCGGGGCCGGTAGCCGCAGGCGAGGGTGGCGAGTGGAAAAAGCCCGCAGGGGGCCGGCCATGGATGGCCGGTCGTTTCCGCTGAGACAGGACGTCGAATCGGAAACCTCCACTCGCAGCCC